>DASRJF010000036.1:0-5820 GCA_035649615.1 Planctomycetota bacterium
CGCGTGGGACGCGGCGGGGAAGATCCACACCGACATCCAGAAGGGGTTCATCAACTGCGAGGTGATCTCGTTCGCCGATTTCCGCGCCCACAAGTCGGCCCACGACGCCGCGGCCCACGGGAAACAGAAGGTCGAGGGAAAGGCCCACCTGCTCGCCGACTACGACATCATCAACGTCAAGACGAGCGCTCGCTGACGCGAGCGCCGATTGTGGATGGTCGATTGTGGATTGTGGAAATCCATTGCGGCCAAGAGAGCTTTCAGCGCACACCTAATTGATGGCCGACGCCGACCGCCCCCAAGGTTACAAGAGGCTCAAGATCTACCAAGTTGCGCATTCTCTAGGTGTGCGAGTCCATGCCTTGACGATGCGACTGCCGCGCTTCGAACTCTACGAAGAGGGTTCCCAAGCCCGGCGTTCTTCCAAACGCGTCTCGGCGAGCATTGTCGAAGGGTATCGCCAGCGAAAGTACCGCGCGGAATTCATCCGGTACTTGTACCGGGCACTTGGATCCTCGGATGAGACCTTGGAACACCTTGAATACCTGCTAGAGACCGGTTCGGCGGACGGACACTCGGATGTCACAGGGTACATCGCGTCGTACAAGTCGCTCTCCGGTCAATTAGCCAGCTTCATACGGGGCGTCGAACGCTTCCATTCCACGCCTGAATCGGTCGGCCGCCCACCCACAATCCACAATCCACAATCCACAATCTGACTGTAGACTGTCGCTCATGGCCAAGGTCGCCCTCGCCTACTCCGGTGGTCTGGACACGACCATCTGCATCCACTACCTCCGCGAGGTCAAGGGGATGAAGGTCTACACCTTCTCCGCGAACCTCGGACAGCCGGAGTATCTCGAGCCGCTGGCCGAGCGCGCCGTCGAGATGGGGGCCGCCGCGGCGAACCTGGCCGACCTCCGCGAGAAGTTCGCCCGCGATTTCATCTTCCCGAGCCTGCGGGCGGGGGCGGTCTACGAGCAGGGGTACTTTCTCTTCTCGGCGCTCTCGCGGCCGCTCATCGTCCAGGAGCTGGTCGAGATCGCCCGCCTCGAGGGATGCGAAGCCATCGCGCACGGCTCGCGGGGGATCGGAAACGACAAGATCCGGCTGCGGAACTGCATCCGCGCCATCGCGCCCGGGATGGAGGTGCTCGCGCCGCTCGAGGAGCTGGGCCTGGAATCGCCGGCGGACGACCTCGCCTACGCCAAGGAGCACGGCCTCCCCTTCGAGAGCGAGAAGCAGACGCTGTGGAACGCCGAGCAGAACCTCTGGGGGAACAACATCCAGCTGCGCGGCGACGTGGACGCCTGGGAGGAGCCCCCCAAGGACACGTTCGTGATGACGGTGCCGGTGGCCTCGGCCCCCAACAAGCCGGTGGTCCTCGAGATCGGCTTCCTCCAGGGCCGGCCCGTGTCGATCGACAGCGAGGTGCTGAGCCCCGTGGAACTGGTCGGAAAACTCAACCACCTCGGGGGACGGTGCGCGGTGGGGAGATTCGACGTCATCGAGAACCGGATCACGGGCGTCAAGACGCGCGAGCTGTACGAGGCGCCCGCCGCGGCCATCCTGCACGCGGCGCACCGCGGGCTCGAATCGATCACGCTGGAACGCGACATCCTGCACTTCAAGGAGCCGCTGTCGCACAAGTTCGCCGACCTCGTGTACGAGGGAAAGTGGTTCTCCCCGATGCGGGAGGGGCTCGACGCCTTCTTCGCGCGGGTGAACGAGCACGTGACCGGCACGGTGCGGATTTCGCTCTTCAAGGGCGCGATCGCCGTCACCGGGCGCAAGTCCCCGCATTCCCTGCTCGATTCCCGCAACGGCTCGCCCGCGAAATGACGCCACGGGTCGCCCTCATCTCCACCGGCACCGAACTCCTGCGCGGCCGGTCGCTCGACACCCATCTGTCCCGGATCGCCCGCGAACTGGAGCCGCTCGGATTTGAAGTCGGGTTCCACGCCACGGCCCCCGACGACCTCGTCCGCATCGTCGAGGAGATCCGGCTCGCGGCGGCGAGGGCGCCGATCGTGATCCTCACGGGAGGGCTGGGTCCGACCGAGGACGACTTCACCCGGCGCGCCGCGGCCGAGGCCTTCGGGCGCCCGCTCGAATTCAGCGCCCCGGCGTGGAGCGCGATCCGGGCTCGGTTCCGGAAGTTCAGGATCCCGATGGCCGCGAGCAACCGGCGGCAGGCCTTCCTGCCCCGGGGGGCGCGCCTCCTGCCCAATCCCCTGGGATCCGCGCCCGGGTTCGAGATCGCGTCGGGAGTCCGGCGCTTCTTCGCGCTGCCCGGCCCGCCGCGCGAAATGATCCCGATGCTCCGGCGCTCCGTCCTGCCCCGGCTGTCGCCGCGGGGGAAGCCGTTCAAGCTGTGGGAGGCGACGGTCTTCGGGATGCCCGAAGGCACGGTGGATGAGATCGTGGCCCCGATCGTCCGGCGCGGCGGCGCGTCGTACGGGATCACGGTTTCCGGCGGCGTGATCCGCCTTTCCGTGAAGTCGGCGAAGGGCTCGCCGGCCGCCATCGGTCGCGCGATTTCCAAGGCGCTCGGCATCCACCTCGTCGGGCCGGGGAACCTCGAGCAAACCGTCGCGGACCTGCTCCTTCGCTCGAAGCGGACGATCGCCGTCGCCGAGTCGTGCACCGGCGGGCAGATCGTCGACCGCCTGACGGACTGCCCGGGCATTTCCGCGAGCCTGCTCGAAGGCTGGATCTGCTATTCGAACGCCGCCAAGACGGCCCGGCTCGGCGTCCCCGGGGACCTCATCCGGCGGCATGGAGCGGTCAGCGGCGAGGTGGCCGCCTCCATGGCGGAGGGGGCCGCGCGGGCCGCGGGCGCCGACGTCGGGGTTGCGACGACGGGAATCGCGGGTCCCTCGGGCGGATCGAGGGCGAAGCCGGTGGGACTGGTGTGGCACGCGGTACACTACGGGGGCCGGACGCGGGTCGAGCGGCGGGAGTTCCCGGGAGAGCGCGCGGACGTGAAGCGACGCGCGTCGAACCTCGCGTTGGACCTGGTCCGGCGGGCGCTTCTGCATGCGTAGAACGGAGAGGGCGGGGGTTCGCGACCGGTCGTGGGTCTTTCCCCCGGCCGAGCCCGGGCTCGCCGAATCGATCTCCCGGGCGGCCGGCGTCTCGCGGACCACGGGCCAGGTGCTCGTGAACCGCGGGATCCGCGACGCGTCCGCCGCGAAGAAGTTCCTCCAGCCCCGCCTCGACGACCTGCCCGATCCGCTCCTCCTCGCGGGCATGAAGACCGCGGCCGACCGCCTCCACCGCGCGCTCCGGGAGGACGAGCGCATCGCGCTCTTCGGCGACTACGATGTCGACGGCACGTCGGGCACGGCCATCCTCGCGAAGTTCTTCCGCCTCGTGGGGCGCGATCCGCTGATCCGCGTGCCGCACCGGATGGCCGACGGCTACGGGCTGAACGCGGCGGCGGTCGCCGAATTCGCCGCGGCGGGCGCCAAGGTCCTCGTGACCATCGATTGCGGCACCAACAATCACCAGGAGGTGGAACTCGCGCGCAACCTCGGGATGGACGTCATCATCGTCGATCATCACGAGACGCCGACGAAGGCCTCGGCCGCCCTGGCCCTGGTCAACCCGAAGGCCGACGCCGGCTATCCGTTCAAGGGCGTCTGCTCCTCCGGCATCGCGTTCAAGCTCGCCCAGGTGCTCGCGCAGGGGATGGGGCGCGTGCCGGGGCATTCCAAGTTCGTCCTCGACGCGATGGCCTGCGCCGTGCTGGGCACGGTCGCGGACGTGGTGCCGCTCGTCGACGAGAACCGGATCCTCGTCAGCTTCGGACTGACGGCGCTCGAGAAGTGCCCCAGCCCCGGCCTCCGCGCGCTCGCGGCCAAGGCCGGCCTGGAGGGGAAGATCACCGCGATGGACATCGCGTTCAAGCTGGCGCCGCGCCTCAACGCCCTCGGACGACTGGGGTCGGCGCAGGCGATCGTCGATCTCCTGCTCACCGAGGATCCGGAACGCGTCGAGGAGCTCGTCCGGCGCTTCGAATCCGCGAACCGCGAGCGCAAGGTGATCGAGGACCAGATCTTCGAAGAGGCGGTCCGGCAGTACGAGGCGATCCCGGAGCGGAGCCGCGAGCCGGTGATCGTCGTCGCGGACGACCGGTGGCACGTCGGCGTGGTCGGCATCGTCGCGGCGAGGATGGTCGACCGCTACGCGCGTCCCGCGTTCGTCCTGGCGATCGACGGCGAGGTGGCCAAAGGCTCGGGGCGGTCGGTCGAGGGATTCGGCCTCCACGAGGCGCTCGAGGCCGTGCGGGACGTGATCGTGAGCGGCGGGGGGCACGCGCGCGCGGCCGGCGCGGGAGTCCATCGCGACCGCGTGGACGAATTCCGCGTCCGCCTCAACGAGCACGCCCGGAAGGCGCTGGGCGGCCGCCTCCCCGAGCCCACGCTCGAGGTGGACGACGAAGTGAAACTGGAGGACGTCACGCCCGCGCTGGCGAGGGAGCTGGCGCGGCTCGAACCCCACGGCGAAGGGAACCGCGCGCCGCGCCTCGTGGCGTCGCACGTCGCCCCGGCGGGCCGGCCGCGGCTCATGGGGAAGCAGCAGAACCACCTGTCGTTCCACGTGGCCGGGTCGGACGGCCCCGGGCTTCGCGCCGTCGCCTTCGGCCGGGGGGACTGGTTCGACCCGGTCGCGTCGGCCCGCACCGTCTCGCTCGCGTTCCGCCCCGTCATCAATGAATGGAACGGGCGCGAGAGCGTGGAGCTTCACGTCGACGACATGAAATTCGCTTAGGAATTGGAATGCGGAATAAGGAATAGGGAATGAGGAATGGAATTCGGAATGGGGAATGCCCAGCTCCCTCTGGAAGTCATTCCTGATTCATGATTCCATTCCTTATTCCGGATTCTCCATTCCCGATTCCGAGGTCCTCATGAAGATCGGTCTGCTCACGGGCGGCGGCGACTGCCCGGGGCTCAACGCCGTGATCCGCGCCGTCGTGAAGCGCGCCGAGCAGGGCGACGACGAGGTCCTCGGCATCCGCAACGGGTGGAACGGCCTGCTGACGGGCAACGTCGAGCCGCTCACGCCCTTCTCGGTCATGGGGATCCTGCCGAAGGGCGGCACGATCCTCGGCACGTCGCGCACGAACCCGTTCAAGTCGACGGAGGGCGTGCAGAAGTGCCTCGACTTCTTCCGGAAGTTCGGGCTCGACGCCCTCATCGCCGTGGGCGGGGAGGACACGCTCGGCGTGGCGGAGCGGCTCCACGCGACCCAGGGCCTGCCGGTCGTGGGCGTGCCGAAGACGATCGACAACGACCTCGCGGGGACCGACAGCACGTTCGGTTTCGACACGGCGGTCAACATCGTCATGGAGGCCATCGACCGGCTCCACTCCACGGCGGAGTCGCATCAACGCATCATGGTCGTGGAGGTCATGGGCCGGGACAGCGGCTGGATCGCGACGGTGGCGGGGATCGCGGGGGGCGCGGACTACGTGATCGTTCCCGAGCGCCCCTACGACATCAAGGAGGTGTGCGCGACGCTCGCCCATCGCCACGAGAGCGGGCGCCAGTTCAGCATCGTCGTCGTCGCGGAGGGCGCGGCGCCCAAGGATGGCCGCCACATCCTGCAGCAGGGCGGGACCGACGAATTCGGCCACGTCCGCCTGGGCGGCGTCGGCCAGGTCGTGGCGGATGAGATCAGCAAGGAGATGAGGATCGAGACGCGCGTCACGATCCTGGGCCACGTCCAGCGCGGCGGCTCGCCCAGCGCGTTCGACCGCGTCCTCGGCACGCGATTCGGCCTGCGCGCCGTGGACCTCGTCCGGGCCAGGAC
>DASRJF010000037.1:0-5126 GCA_035649615.1 Planctomycetota bacterium
TCGAAGTGAAGCTGGTCGGAGTCCGTCCGCGCCTCGGCCGCCACGTTCTTGATGAACCGGCCGCGCGAGCCCGCCAGCACGTCGGCGATGTCGCTGAGGGCCGACTCCGGCCCGCGGTCGGCGCGATCGGGATACGTCCACGGGTCGTCCGAGGGGGATTTCCGGAGGTAGGAAAACGCAAGGGCCGAAAAGCCGATGGTGAGGACGAGAATGACCGGGACGGCGATCTTGATCGCGCGGTCGGAAGTCACGACGCCCATACCGGATTATAAGCTAAGACCCCCATCGCCCCGTTCCTGTCTCTTTCGATCAGTTTCTGTAGGTGCTACGGGGGCATTCTGGCGGCCCGAAGGGCCGCTAAAATAAAAATGCCCGAGAGCGTGGGTAGCCCTCGGGCATCTGTCTGGGGAGAACTGGGGGTAAGAAATCCGGCCTCGAGGCCGCCCCAGGTTGTCTTCTTGTCAACTTCCAAAGGTAAGACGCCCGGCTTGGCTGATTGTTTGCACGAATTTGCCCGGTCCGAAAAAATTCTCAACCGCTTGGGCGTCAAGCCTTTGGGCGGTGTTGACGGCGGATCTCGTCGAGGATCTTTTTCTTGAACCCGGAAGGCGCCCGGACCGGCTGGACGACCTCGCGCGGCGCCTGCGAGATGGCCTTCAGGCGGTCGAGTTCCGCCTTCGCGAGGGGGTCCTTCTCGAGGCGCCGGGTCTCTTGCTTCGACAGCTCGCCGTCGACCGCGCGATGGAGGTCACGCCGGGGGGTCATCTCGAACGCTCCTTTTGGGCTTTCTCGCGCCAGTACGTATCCACGGCGGGCGCCAGGCGGCCCCGCAACAGTTCCCGCGCCCGGTAGGCCCGGACGCGGACGGTGTCCGCGTTCACGCGCGTGATCGCGGCGACTTCGTAGTACTCCATTCCCTGGAGATGGCGCAGCACGAAGGCCTCGCGGTAGAGATAAGGCAGCCGGGCGATCTCCTCCCTCATCGTCTCGGACAGCTCGCCGTCGACGATCGGATCGGGTCTCTCCTCCTGGCCGCCGTCCCGGCTTCCCTCGAGCGTCTCCTCCGACATGGGCACGGGGCCCCCGCCGCGGGCGCGCCGCTTCAGGTGGTCGCGGCAGAGATTGAGGGTGATCTGGTGGAGCCACGACGAGAAGGCCGCGCGCCCCTTGAATCCGCCCAGCCCGCGGAACGCCCGGATGAAGGCGTCCTGCGCGATGTCCTCCGCCTCGTGGCGGTCGCCCACCATCATCAGCGCGACGTTGATGATGCGCGCGCTGTACCGGTCAACCAGGCGGCCGTACGCCTCGACGTCGCCCTTGAGGCAACGCCGGATGATCGTCGATTCGTCCTTCACGCTTACTTTGACTGTCACCGGCCACAACTATAACAACCAATCGTTCTCGTCCGTCCGCGACCGGCCGTCGGACCGGGCCCTGGAGTCAACGAAGATGCTTGACCCGAAAATTGTCGCCACTACAATACGCCGACCCGACGGGGTTCCCCATGCTGTCCGACCCGTCCTTTATGCGCTCGATGGGGGCGATCGTCGGGATAGGATGGGTCCTGGTCGCGGGAATCCTGCTCGGATACCTGGCCGGATCTTTCCTGGACGCGCGGCTGAATACGACCCCCTGGCTCCTCGTGACGGGAGTCACCTTGGGCGCGGCCGCGGGATTCCGGCACGTGTGGGTGGTCTCAAAGCGTAGCCTCAAATGATCGATCGCCACCAGCTGCGGACGCTCTCGCTCGCCGCGCTCGCCGTGTCGATCGTCTCGGGGGGCGTCGCGTTCCTGGCCACGAAATCCGCCGCGATCGGCCTGGGCGTCCCCGCCGGCGCCATCATGGGACTGGTCCCCTTTGTCACCTGGGCGTGGTTTCTGTCGCGTCTCCTTGAGAAGAAGAGCGTCCTCCTCTTCGCGCTGATCTCGTTCGCCAAGCTGGGCTTCTACGCGGGCGCCCTCTACTTCCTCGTCTACCAGGGACGCGTCCACCCGATGGCGCTCGGGGCCGGCGTGGGATTGAGCGCCCTTGCGCTGGGCATCGGCGTCCTCCTCCAGGAGCGCGGGACGCACACCGGGAGTCGCGCATGATCGCGTCGTTCCTCCAGGAAGGTCACGGCGCGCCGCATGCGGTGGAGCATCCCCACGAGCCGCCGTGGTCTGTCTTCAAGCCCGCCTGGCTGTGGTTCAAGGACACGTTCCCGGGTGCGAGCAAGACGATGGGATTCGACAATCCGGTGAACAATCTCGGCCAGTTCTGGTTCGAGGCCATCTCCTTCTCGCTCGTCGCCTGCGGAATCCTGGTCTTCCTGGCGTGGGCCTCGACGCGCAAGTACGAGCGCGTGCCGCGGGGGCTTCAGAATCTCCTCGAATGGGGCGTGCAGGCGATCCGCAACATGGTCCACGGCGTCATCCCGCACGGCGGCGACAAGTACGTCCCCTTCCTCGGCACGCTCTTTCTCTTCATCTTCTCGATGAACATGCTGGGCGTGATCCCGGGGTTCCGCGCCCCGACGATGACGATCTCCACGACGGCCGCGATGGGGCTGACGGCGATCATCCTGGTCCAGTGGTACACGATCCGGGACGCGGGGTTGAAAAACGTCATCAAGCACCTCATGGGCCCGGTCGCGGTCCTGGCGCCGCTCATGCTCCCCGTGGAGCTCATCAGCGAGCTCGTCCGGCCGGTGTCGCTCTCGCTGCGCCTGTACGGCAACATCTTCGGCGAGGACAACATCATCGAGCAGCTGATGGGCCTGGGCGGCGGGATCCCGGTGCAGCTGCCCATGATGGCGCTCGCGCTTTTCACGAGCTTCCTGCAGGCCTACATCTTCACGATGCTGTGCACGATCTACATCGCGGGCAAGGTCGTGCACGACGAGGAGGCCGGCCACGACGAGGAGCACGCGGAGCCGGCTCATGCGGCGGCTCATTAGAGGAATCGGGAATCGCCAATCGCCAATCGCCAATCGCTAATCGTCTTTGATCGAAACCAATAACTCGGGAGGGTTGAGGATGAGCAGGAAAGTTCTGGTGGTCCTGATGTGCGTGGCCGCCGTCGGGATGATGGGCGGCGCGGCGTTCGCGGACGAGGCCGCTCCGGTCGTCAAGGAAGAGGGCGGCGGCGCGAGGAACCTCGTCGGGTTCGGCCTGGCGCTGGGTCTCGCGATCGCGGCGTTCGGCGGCGCGCTCGGCCAGGGCAAGGCGATTTCCACGGCCGTGGACGCCGTGGCGCGTCAGCCCGAGGCGGGCGGGCGCATCCAGACGATGATGCTCATCGGCGTCGTCTTCATCGAGACGCTCGTCATCTACATGCTGCTCATCTGCTTCATGTGGGGCGGCAAGGTTTAACAGTCCCGCGACCGGCGCGGACTTTTCGGAGCGGATGATGAGCGGTCTCCTTCTGGCTGAAGGTCTCCTCACGGACCTCGGGATCAATTTCAAGATCCTGCTGGTCCAGGCCTTCATCTTCATCGTCACGTTCGCCATCCTCCGCCGCCTGCTCTTCGCCCGCATGCTGGGGTTCATGACCTCGCGCGAGGCCGAGATGGAGAAATCCGTCCAGGCCATCCGCCACGACCGGGCCGAGATCGAGAAGTTCGCCAAGGAGTACGAAGCTCACCTGGCGCGAATCGAGAAGGAGGCGTACGACCGGATGCAGGCGGTCCTCAAGGAGGGCCTCGAGGCCAAGGGCCGCATCTCCGCGCAGGCGCAGCAGCAGGCCGCCGCCGAAGTCAAGGCGGCGCTGGCGGCCATCGCGCAGGAGAAGGAAAAGGCCCTGGTCGCGCTGCGGAAGGACGTTCCGGCGATCGCCCGGCAGGCGGTGGAGCGCGTGATCGGCGTTCCCCTGGAAGCGCCCGGGGGATCGCGATGATCCTCGCGCTGGCCGGAATGGGCGCGGGGATGATGTTCCTCTCCCAGCTCATCGGATTCCTCATCCTCGCCGTGGCGCTTTGGATTTTCGTGATCCCGGTCGTGCGCCGGATGCTGTCCGACCGGACGAAGGGCATCCAGGACCGGTTCGATGAGCTGGCCCGCGAAACCCGGGAGGCGTCCGAAGGGCTCGCCTCCATCAAGGCGAAGCTGGCGGACATCGGGACGGAAACGAAGAAGCGCATCGACGCCGCGCTCGCCGAGGGCGCCGCGGCGCGCGAGCAGGCGGTGGCGGAAGCGAACGCGACGGCGGCGGCCGAACTGGCCAAGGCCAAGCGCACCATCGAGATTGAACGGGACAAGGCCATGCTGGAGCTGAGGTTGGAACTGGCGCGCCTCACGCTGGAGGCGACGGAGAAGTCCGTCGACTCCCTGATGAACGAGAAGCTGCACGGCCGGATCGTGGACTGGTACCTGGAGAATGCCGAAGAGGCGGCGCGCAAGCGATGATCGAAAAGACGCTGGCCAAACGGTACGCCTCGGCGATGCTCTCCGTCGCCCTCAAGGAGGGCGCGGTCGACCAGGTCGAAGAGCACCTGAACGCGCTCAAGGCCGCCTACCAGGCGGACGCCGCGTTCCGCGGCGCGCTCGCCCAGCCTCGCATCCCCAAGGCCGCCCGAAAGAAAATGCTCCGGAAGCCCTTCGAGGGAAAGACGCTGCCGGCGTTCCTGGAGTTGCTCGACCTGCTCGTCGACAAGCACCGGATCAACCTGATCCCGGACATCGCGGACAGCTTCGACCTGCTCTCCGACGAGAGCCAGAACCTCGTGCGCGTCCGGGTGGAGACCGCGTACCCCCTGTCCAAGGCCGCGGAAAAGACGATCGAGGACAAGGTGCGCGCCGCGAGAAAAAGGGACGTCGACATGCGCGTCGAGGTGAACCCCGCGCTGAAGGGCGGCCTCCTGCTCCGCATCGGCGACCTGGTGATCGACGGAACCGTGCTGTACCGGCTCAAGAATCTGCGCGAAAAACTGTTGGAGCGGGCGTCGCTGTGAAGTCCGGAGAATCGGCCATCGATAATCGCCTTTTCGAACGTGAGGTCTCATGACTGCGATCCGTCCTGAAGAAATCAGCTCGATCATCTCCAAGGAGATCAAGCAGTTCGAAACCGAGCTCAAGATGGAGAGCGTCGGCGTCGTCCTGACGGTCGGCGACGGCATCGCGCGCGTCTACGGACTCGAGAACGTCATGGC
>DASRJF010000038.1:0-5198 GCA_035649615.1 Planctomycetota bacterium
GCGCTGGGCCGCGATGAGGATCGTGGACGACGCCACCATGAACTTGTCGATGCCCATGTCCACGAGGCGCGTGATCGAGCTCGCCGCGTCGTTCGTGTGGAGCGTCGAGAAGACGAGGTGGCCCGTGATGGCGGCCTTGACCGCGATGTCCGCCGTCTCGAAGTCGCGGATTTCGCCGATCATGATCGTGTCCGGGTCCTGGCGGAGGATGCTCCGCAGGGCCGTCGCGAACGTCAGGCCGCGCTTCACGTTGATCGGCACCTGGACGACGCCCTCGAGCTGGTACTCGACGGGATCCTCCACCGTGCAGACGTTCTCCTCGGGGTCGAGCACCTCGCGCAGCGACGCGTAGAGCGTCGTCGATTTGCCGCTGCCCGTGGGGCCCGTGACCAGGAGCATCCCGTAGGAGGCCGCCAGCGCGCGGCGGAACGCCATCTCGGCCTCCTTTTCGAAGCCGAGCTGCGAGATGCCCATGTTGAGGCTGGACGAGTCCAGGACGCGGAGGACCGCCTTCTCGCCGTGGATCGTCGGCAGGACCGAGACGCGGAAGTCGACCTGCCGCCCCTCGAACTTCACCTGGAACTTGCCGTCCTGCGGGACGCGGCGCTCCGCGATGTCCAGCATCGACATGATCTTGATGCGGGAGATGATCGAGTTCAGGAGCGACTTCGGCGGGTTGTGCGTCTCCTTGAGCACGCCGTCCTGCCGGAGCCGGACCTTGACGATCTTCTCGAAGGGCTCGATGTGGATGTCGCTCGCCTTCTCCGAGAGCGCCTTGATGATCAGGTTGTTGACGATCTTGATGACGGGCGACCCCGAGGCCTCCGCCTGCGCCTTGGAGAGGTCGACCACCTCCTCGACGTCCCTCTTGATCTCCACGTCGATGTCCGGGAGCTCGTCGGGATCCATCTCCGCGAGGGCCGCCTCCGCCGCGTTGGCCGCGTCGGTCCCCATGGTCAGGGCGCCCTCCCCGCCCTCCCCGCCGTTGCCCTCGCCGCCGTACGCGCGCGCGATGTTGCGCCGGATCGTCCGCTCGGTGCTCACGACGCTGCGGAGGTCGCAGTTCGTGAGCGTGCGCACGTCGTCCAGCTTGAGGATGTCGAACGGGTTGCCGACGGCGAGCGTCAGGAGGTTGCCGAGGCGCGCGACCGGCAGGACGCAGTAGTACGTCGCGAGCTCGGGGTTGAGCGAATCGAGCGCCTCCTTGGCGGGCAGCACCTTGTCGAGGTCGATCGGCGGGAAATTGGTCTCCTGCGCGAGGGCGCTGAGCAGGCTCTCCTCGTCGAGGAACTCCCGCTGGAGCAGGAATTCGGCGAGCGACGTCGCGTCCGCCTTCTCGGCGGCGGCGAAGCCCTCCTCGAGGCGCGTCGCCTCCCCCGCGCTGTGCTTCAACAGCACTTTCTTGATGCGCGCGGCGAACTTGTCCTTCATTCCGCCCCCTACTTGGCGCCCGCGGATTCGGGCGACCCCGACATGTGGTGCTTGGAGATGTTCGACTCGATCTGGGAGACCGTGGACAGGTAGAAGTAGGCCAGCGACCCGGACCCCTTCTCGATCTTGTCCACGATCTCGGCCGTGGGCGGACCCGAGATCGCGACCACCAGCACCTTGCCGATCTTGTCGAGCACCGTGAACTGGTGCTCCATCATCAGGGACACCGGGAAGAGCCCCACGACGTCGCGCGACACCTTGTACGCCGAGGCGTCGAGGTACGGCAGGTTGAGCTGCCGGCTGATGGCGCGGAGCAGGTCCATCTCGGACAGCAGCCCCATCTCGTGGAGGACGCGGTGCAGGGGCGCGCCGCTCTTCTTCTGCTGCGACGCGACCTCGCCGAGCACGTCCTCCTTGAGAAGACCCTCATCCTTCAAGATGTCTTGGAGGTTCTTCTTAACGATTTTCGGCAAGTTCGACATAGTTTCCTTCGAGCGGCAAGAGCTGTGAAAGCGGCAACTCCACCTTGATTTACCGCTGTCACCGCTCCGACCGCCCTATCTCATCCTCGCTGGAACGTCTTCTTCAGGTCCTCGGGATCGCCGCTGAACTGCAGCGCGATCTCGTACGTGATGTGGCCCGCCTTGTAGATCTCGTACAGGGACTGGTTCATCGTGCGCATGCCGAGCTTTCCGGAGGTCTGGATCACGGAGTAGATCTGGTGCGCCTTGTTCTCGCGGATGAGCGACCGCGACGCGGGCGTCATCGTCAGGATCTCGGAGCACAGGACGCGGCCCTTGCCGTTGCTCTTGGGGATCAGCTGCTGGCAGAAGATCGCGGAGAGCGTGAACGACAGCTGCGTCCGCACCTGCTGCTGCTGGTAGGCGGGGAAGACGTCGATGATGCGGTTGATCGTCTGGACCGCGTCGCTCGTGTGCAGCGTGGCGAACGTCAGGTGGCCCGTCTCGGAGATGGTCAGCGCCGCCTCGATCGTCTCGAGGTCGCGCATTTCGCCGATGAGGACGACGTCCGGGTCCTGCCGCAGGACGTGGCGGAGCGCCGCCTTGAACTCGCGGGTGTCGGACCCGACTTCGCGCTGGTTGATCAGGCTGTTCTTGTTCCGGTGGACGAACTCGATCGGGTCCTCCACCGTGATGATGTGGTCGTGCTCGGTGGCGTTGATGTAGTCGACCATCGCCGCGAGGGTCGTCGACTTGCCGCTGCCGGTGGCGCCCGTGACGAGGATCAGGCCGCGGGGCAGCTCGCACAGCTCCTGGCAGACCTTGCGGGGCAGGCCGAGGTCGTCGAAGCCGCGGACCGCGTTCGGAACGAGCCGGAAGACGGCGCCGACGGAGCTCCGCTGGAGGAAGACGTTCGTGCGGAAGCGCCCGAGGTTCTCCACGCCGAACGAGAAGTCGAGCTCCCAGTCCTTCTCGAACCGGGCGATCTGCTCGTCGCTCAGGATGCCGTAGACGAGCTTCTGGGCCTCGTCCTTGGACAGGACTTCGAACTCGGTCGGCTTGAGCAGGCCGTCGACGCGGATCCTCGGCGGCGATCCGGCCGCCAGGTGCAGGTCCGAGCCGCCGCGCTGCACGAGCAACTGCAGGAGTTCTTCGAGGCTGACCATTTCGCCCCCTTGGTTCGGTCTACCCTAGCTCAGAGTTCTAGGTTCAGGGTTCAAGGTTGTCCGGCGCCGGACCTCGGACGCCGGTCGACAACGTTGAACTTCGAACCTCGAACGTCCGCTACTCCTCTTCCTCCTTGTGGTGCACCGTCGACTTCGCGATCACTTCTTCCGCCAACCGCTGCGGCATCGGGTCGTAGTGGGAGAACTCGATCGAGTAGCTCCCCTCGCCGCCGGTGGCGGAGTGGAGGTCCGTCGAGTACGTCATGATCTCCTTCATCGGGATCTGGGCGCGGATCACCTGCAGGTTGCCCTGCGCGTCCATCCCCTGGATCCGCCCGCGCCGCGAGTTCAGGTCTCCCGTGAGATGGCCCATGTGCTGGGCGGGCACGACGATCTCGATGTTCACGATCGGCTCGAGGAGGGCCGGCTTGGCCGCCTTGAAGGCCTCCTTGAACGCCTTCGAGCCGGCGAGCTTGAACGACTCCGGACCGGAGTCCACGTCGTGGTACGAGCCGTCGAACACCTCGACCTCGACGTCCACGACCGGGTAGCCCGCGATGACGCCGCGGTCGCACGTCTCCCGCACGCCCTTCTCGATCGGGGGCACGAATTGCTGCGGGATGCGCCCCTGCGTGATCGAGTCGGTGAACTTGAACCCTTCTCCCCGGGTCGTCGGCCGGACCTTGAGGTACACCTCGCCGTACTGGCCGCGGCCGCCCGACTGCTTCTTGTGCTTGTAGTGCCCCTCGGCCTGGCCCAGGATCGTCTCCTTCAGCGCGATCTTGGGCGGGTGCGTCAGGAGCTGCACATCGAACTTCCGCTTCAGGCGGTGGATCACGATGTCGAGGTGGAGCGTGCTCATCCCCGAGATGACGAGCTCGGCGGTGCCCACGTCGCGGTGGAACCGGAACGTGGGGTCGCTCGCGGCCATCTTGTGGACCGACTCCGACATGCGCGCCAGGTCCTGCTTCGACTTCGGCTCGACGGCGAGCGAGACCATCGGGGTCGGGAACTCGTAGGGCGGGTAGTGGATCACGTGCGCGGGGTCGCACACCGTGTCGCACGTGTTGAGCTCGTCCACCTTCGTCACGCAGACGATGTCGCCGGCGATGGCGGCGGTGCAGGGGCGGGGATCCTTGCCGAACGGCTTGTACATGCCGCCCATGCGCGCGGCCTTCCCCGTGCGCTGGTTGAAGACGTGGACGTCGTGGGTCAGCGTCCCGCTGTAGACCCGGATGTAGGACAACTTGTGGACGAACGGGTCGGCGACCGACTTGAAGACCTGGCCGGAGAGGGGGGCGGAAGCCTTCGGCTCGCGGCTGATCGGCTCCTTCTTCTCCGGATCGATGCCGTTGTGGGTCTTGACCTCGAGCGGGGACGGGAGATCCTTCGCGAGGAAGTCCATGACCTCCGTGACGCCGACGTCCTTTTTCGCGGAGCAGCAGAGCACCGGGACGATGCGCCCGTCCGCGATGGCCTTCGGGAGCGCCTTGAGGATCTCCTCGGGCGTCGGGACCTTGCCCTCGAGGTACTCCTCCATCATCGTGTCGTCGATTTCGTAGAGGGATTCCTTCGACTCCGCCGCGAGCGACGCGAGATCCGCGGGGGGATCGGACTTGTCCATCAGGCTCACGACGCCCTTGAAGGCCGCGCCCTGCCCCACGGGGAGGACCAGCGGGACGCACAGGCGCCCGAAGCTCTCGCGGATCTCGGTCAGGACCTTCGCGTAGTCCGCGTTCTCATGGTCCATCTTGTTGATGAGGATCATGCGGGCGACGCCGATCCTCGACGCGCGGTCCCACACCTTGCGGGTGTTGACCTTGATCCCGTGGCCCGCGTCGACGCAGACCACCGCCGTCTCGACGGCGTTGAGGGCGCAGATCGCCTCGCTGATGAAGTCGGAGTACCCGGGGGCGTCGAAGAGGTTGATCTCGCGGCCGAGGTGGTTGAACGAGGCCAGGGCAAGGTCGATCGACGTCCGGCGCTCCTTTTCCTCGGGCTCGAAGTCGAAGACCGAGGTGCCTTCCTCGATGGAGCCCAGCCTCCCGACGGCCTTGCCGCGGAAGAGAAGCGCGTCCGCCAGCGTCGTTTTGCCCGAATCGCTGTGCCCGACGAAGGCGACGTTCCGGATGTCCTTCGT
>DASRJF010000039.1:0-15630 GCA_035649615.1 Planctomycetota bacterium
ATCCTGTTCGACATCGAGACGGTCTTCCTGATCCCGTGGGCGGTCCTGTTCCGCGACCTGGCCGTGCCGGGCCTCATCGAGATGGGGATCTTCCTCGCGGTGGTCGGGTTCGGGCTCGTGTACATCTGGCGCCGCGGCGCCCTGGAGTGGGAATAGCAGATGGGCTTGGAATCCTGGATGCCCGAAGGGGTCCTGACGACCTCCGTCGAGAAGGTCGTCAACTGGGCCCGCAAGTCGAGCCTCTGGCCGATGCCGTTCGGGACCGCGTGCTGCGCGATCGAGCTGATGGCCACGCTCGCGTCGCGGTACGACCTCGCGCGCTTCGGCGCGGAGGTCATCCGGTTCTCGCCCCGGCAGAGCGACCTCATGATCGTCTCGGGCCGGATCTCGCTGAAGATGATGCCCGTGCTCTACAAGATCTGGGAGCAGATGCCCGAGCCGAAGTGGTGCATCTCGATGGGGGCCTGCGCCTCCTGCGGCGGGATCTTCGACAACTACGCGATGATCCAGGGGGTGGACCGGTTCATCCCGGTGGACGTCTACGTCCCCGGCTGCCCCCCGCGCCCGGAGAGCGTCATCGACGCGATCATGAAGGTGCAGGAAATCGTCGAGCGCGACCGCCTCAGGCCCTCGCCTTCCAAGGCGGGGTAGGCTCCTCCCCGCGGAGGAGGGTCATCCATACGGGAATTCCATGGACGGTCCGAAGATCTTCGAGAAACTGAAGGCCGCGATGCCCGACGCCGTGATGGCGTCAGGCTCGTTCGCCGGCCAGGATTGGGTCGAGGTCGAGCGGGGCAACTCCCTCGCCGTCCTCCGGCTGTTGCGCGACGATCCGGATTTCTCGTTCGACTGCCTGATGGACCTGACGGCCGTCGACTGGCTCAACCAGGGAATGCCCGAGCGGTTCTGCGTCGTCTACAACCTCTTCTCGTACCGGGACAAGATCTATTTCCGCGTGAAGACGTGGGTGCCCGAGGAGGATCCGGTGGTCGACTCGGCCTCGGGTCTCTGGAAGTCCGCGCCGTGGGCCGAGCGCGAAGTGTACGACCTCTACGGCATCGAATTCGAGGGACATCCGAACCTGAAACGGCTCATGCTCCCGGAATACTACACGGGGCATCCGCTCCGGAAGGACTACCCGCTCACCGGCGCCGGAGAGCGGGACCATTTCCAGAAATACAACCGGGAAACGGGCGAGTGAGCTCGCCGCTCTAATGGAACTTCCTCCGACCCGGCCGACGATGGAAGTCGAGAAGGAGCTCGAGGGCGACCTCGGCTCCCGCCGGATGATCATCAATTTCGGGCCGCAGCATCCCGCGACCCACGGCACCCTCCGCAACCTCATCGAGCTCGACGGCGAGATCGTCACGAAACTGACGCCCGAGATCGGCTACCTGCACAGCGGGTTCGAGAAGCTGGCCGAGTACCGGACCTACAACCAGGTCATCACGATCACCGACCGGATGAACTACCTCTCGCCGCTCTCGAACAATGTCGGGTTCGCGATGGCGGTCGAGGAGATGATGGGCCTCAAGATCACGCCCCGGTGCGCCGCGATCCGGGTGGTCCTCTCGGAACTGTCGCGCATCGCCGACCACGTCCTGTCCGTCGGCCTGCAGGCGATGGACCTGGGCGCGTTCAGCGTGATGCTCTGGACGTTCATCGAGCGCGAGAAGCTCTACGACATCTTCGAGGCGGTGACCGGCGCGCGGCTGACGACGAGCTACACGCGCATCGGCGGCGTCTTCCGCGACGTCCCCCCGGACTTCGAGGAGATGTGCCGGACGTTCATGGGGAAGTGCTCGAAGACGATCGACGAGATCGAGGGGGTCCTGAACGGGAACCGGATCTTCCTCGACCGCACGAAGGGCGTGGGGAGGATCTCCCGGGAGGACGCCATCAGCTACGGCCTGACGGGGCCGCTCCTGCGCTCGTGCGGCGTGCCCCGGGACATCCGCAAGGACCGCCCCTATCTCGGGTACGAGGGGTACGAGTTCGACGTCATCACGGCGGAGGAGGGGGACGTTTACGCCCGGTACGAGGTCCGCGTGGGGGAGATGCGACAGGCGCTCCGGATCGTCGACCAGGCGCTGGCGAAGATGCCGAAGGGTCCGGTCAACGTGGACGACCCGCGCGTCGCGCTCCCGGCGAAGGACGCGTTCAACAAGCCGCAGGGCGGCATGGAAGGGCTGATTTACCACTTCAAGAACTACATGTTCGGCCACGGCGTCTGCCCGCCCAAGGGCGAGATCTACTCGTCCACCGAGGCGCCGAACGGGGAGCTGGGCTGGTATATCGTCAGCGACGGCACGCAGAAGCCGTGGAGGATGCGCGTGCGTCCGCCGAGCCTGTACAACTACCAGGCCTTCCCGCGCATGACCGAGGGCAAGCTGCTGTCCGACATGGTGGCCGTGCTTTCCAGCTTGAATGTCATCGCGGGGGAGCTGGACCGATAGACGATTGTAGATTCTGGATTTTGGATTGCGGATTCGAACCCCAATCCACAATCGACAATCCACAATCTGAACCATGGAATTCAGCAAGGCGGTCCTCGGCGAGTTGGAGTCGATCTGCTCGCGTTATCCCAAGCGCGAGGCGGCTTTGCTCCCGGCCTTGCGGCTCCTCGAACGCGAGTTCGGGTCCATCAGCGACGAGGGGATGAAGTACGTCGCGAAGCTGATCGGCGTCCCGCCCGCCAAGGTCTTCGGCGTCGTGACCTTCTACACGCACTACAAGCGCGCGGGCGAGGGGAAGTACCAGCTCCAGGTGTGCGCGACGCTCCCGTGCGCGCTGCGCGGCGGGCTCGACCTGTACCATCACCTCTCCAAGTCCCTAAGCCTCCGCGCCGGCCAGACGACGCCGGAGGGCCTCTTCACGCTGAAGAAGGTCGAGTGCCTGGCGAACTGCGACAAGGCGCCGTGCCTGCAGGTGAACGAGGACTATTTCGACGGGGTGACGGCGGCGGACGCCGACCGGATGGTGTCGCAGATGCGCCGCGGCGAGTGGAAGGCCGCGCTCCCGCCCTACACGGTCCCGAAGACGAAGTACCCGCCGGTGCTCCTCGAGCACGTGAAGGAGCCGGAGTCGCACACGCTGGCCCACTTCGAAAAGCGCGGCGGCTACAAGCAGGCGGCAAAAATCTTCGCGACGATGAAGCCGCCCGAGGTGATCGACTTCGTGAAGAAGTCCGGCCTGCGCGGGCGCGGCGGCGCGGGATTCCCCACGGGGATGAAGTGGGGTTTCGTGCCGGCGGCGAGCCCGAAGCCCAAGTACCTCGTCTGCAACGACGACGAGAGCGAGCCCGGCACGTTCAAGGACAAGATGCTGACCGAGCGCGATCCCCATCGCGTGCTTGAGGGGATCCAGATCGCGGCCTTCGCGATCCAGGCGCACGACGCGTACATCTACATCCGGGGCGAATTCGGCCACGGCGCCCGGGTCCTGCAGGGCGCCATCGACGAGGCGTACGCCAAGGGGCTCTTCGGCAAGGACGTGCACGGAACCGGCTACAAGCTCGACGTCACGCTCCACCGCGGCGCGGGAGCCTACATTTGCGGGGAAGAGACGGGGCTCCTCTCGTCGCTCGAGGGCGGCCGCGGTTATCCCAAGATCAAGCCGCCCTTTCCCGCGGTCGAGGGACTGTTCCGCTCGCCCACGATCGTCAACAACGTCGAGACGCTCGCGATGGTCCCTCTCATCTTCGAGAAGGGGATCGAGTGGTTCCGGAGCACGGGCACGGAAAAGAGCCCGGGCACGAAGATCTTCTGCCTGTGCGGCCATGTCGAGAAGCCGGGCCTCTACGAAGTGCCGCTCGGCATCCCGCTCCGCGAAATGATCTACGATCTCGGCGGCGGGATCCCCGGCGGGCGGAAGCTCAAGGCCGTCATCCCGGGGGGGTCGAGCGCCGCCGTGCTGACGGCGGACGAGATCGACGTGAAGATGGACTTCGACTCGCTCGCCGCCGCGAAGACCATGCTCGGCTCGGGCGGCGTGATCGTGATGGACGACTCGACGTGCATGGTCGACGCGCTGTGGAACGTCCTGCGCTTCTACCACCACGAGTCGTGCGGGCAGTGCACGCCGTGCCGCGAGGGCACGGGATGGCTGGACAAGATCCTGGGCCGCCTCGAGACGGGGCGCGGAACGTCGGCGGATCTCGGCGTCATCCTCGAGATCTGCGACGAGATGGTCGGCCGCACGATCTGCGTGCTCGCCGACGCCGCCGCGATGCCGGCGAAGAGCATCGTCCAGAAATTCAAGGCGGAGTTCGAGCAGCACGTGACCGAGAAGCGTTGCCCGTTCAAGGCGAACGGCCGGACCCAACCCGAGCCCGCGACGATGGCGGCGGGGGGGCATTAGGGCGCCATGGCGAAAATCAAACTGAACGGCAAGGACATGGATGTTCCGGCGGGGAAGCCGCTGCTCCAGGGCTGCCTCGACGCGGGCGCCTACGTCCCGCACTACTGCTACCACCCCGGCCTGACGCCCGCGGGAAACTGCCGCATGTGCCTTGTGAAGGTGTCGAACAGCCGCAAGCTTGAGGCGTCCTGCATGTACCCGGCGTCGGACGGGCTCGAGGTCACGACCGAGGGGCCCGAGGTCGAGAAGGCGCGGCGCGACGTGATGGAGTTCCTGCTCATCAACCACCCGCTCGACTGCCCGATCTGCGACAAGGCGGGGGAGTGCGCGCTGCAGGACTACACGTACACGTACCGCGGCGGGCTCTCGCGCTTCCAGGAGCCCAAGAACATCCGCCCCACGAAGGATCTCGGTCCCAACATCAAGATCTGGGGCAATCGCTGCATCGTCTGCACGCGCTGCGTCCGGTTCACCGACGAGATCTCGGGCTCCGGCGAACTGTGCGTCGTGAATCGGGGGGACCATTCCGTCGTCGACGTCTTCCCCGGCGTGCCGATCGACAATCCCCTCTCGCTCAACGTGGTCGACATCTGCCCGGTCGGGGCGCTGATCGACAAGAACTTCCTGTTCGCGGCGCGCGTCTGGTTCGCGCAGCAGACGAAAACCGTGTGCGGCTCGTGCTCCCGCGGCTGCAACGGGACGATCACCGCGCTCGACGGGCAGATCAAGCGCTTCATTGCCCGGTCCAACCCGGACGTGAACCAGTTCTGGATGTGTGACGAAGGGCGGCTCAACCACAAGTTCGTCCGCTCCGAGAAGCGGCTCACGGTTGCGCGGGGGACGGCGCGCGAGCTCGCGTCCGCCGCGCAGGCGATCGCGGCCAAACACGGCGAGGGCTCGGTGGGGGGGATCGTCTCGGCCTGGAACACGGTCGAGGAGATGTACCTCTTCCGGAAGCTGATGGGGGCGCTCAAGGCCCGCTACCCCGGGTTGCTCACCTTGACGCGGGGCGAGCGGCAGAAGTTCCCGGGCGGGTTCGTCATCGAGAACGACAAGACGCCCAACCGCGCGGGCGGCGCGATCCTGTACGGGGCCGAATGCGCGGAGGCCGGGTTGGAGGGCATGGTCTCCGCCGCGGCGTCGGGCCGGCTCAAGGGGCTCATCGTCCTCAACGGAATACCCGACTTCGAGTATCCGGAGGCGCTCGTCGCGGCGGCCAGGAAGCTCGAGTTCCTCGCCGTCCTCGACATCCAGGCGTCGCCCCTGTCGGACGCCGCGCACGTCCTCCTGCCGGGCGCGACCTGGGCGGAGAAGGACGGGACGTTCGTCAACATCGACCGGCGGGCGCAGCGAATCCGCCGCGCCGTGGCGCCCCCCGGGTCCGCGGCGCCCGAGATCGAGGCGCTCCAGAACGCGCTCGTGGACCTCGGGGCGCGGGAGCGGGTGGTCTCGGCGGAAGGCGTCTTCCGCGAGGTCGCGAAGGACGTGAAGGAGTTCGCCGGGCTCGACTACGGCCGGCTCGGGCTCCAGGGCGCGCCCCTGGCCGGGGCGGGGACGGCGGCGCCATGAACGAGTGGGTCGCGCTCTTCCTGAAGATCGGGTTCGTGCTCCTGCTCATCCTGCAGGGGGTGCCCGTCCTCATCTGGCTGGAGCGGAAGATCTCCGCCTTCATCCAGGGACGGGTGGGCCCCAACCGGACGGCGCTGTTCGGGATCACGGCGGGCGGCTTCTTCCAGCCGGTGGCCGACGCGATCAAGCTCTTCTTCAAGGAAGACATCACTCCGACGGCCGTCGACCGATTCCTCTACTTCGCGGCGCCCATCCTCGTCTTCGCTCCGCCCGTGCTCGCCTTCGCGGTCATCCCCTTCGGCAACCGCATCGGCGACGAGCATCTCCAGATCGCCAACCTGCCGATCGGCGTCCTCTTCGCCATGTCGGTCATGTCGATCGGCGTGTACGGGATCGCGTTCGGCGGATGGGCGTCCCACAGCAAGTACTCGCTGCTCGGGGGGCTCCGGTCGTCGGCGCAGATGATCAGCTACGAGCTGACGCTCGGCCTCGCGATCATGCTCGCGATCATGCTCTCGGGAAGCGTCGACATGCGGGAGATCGTGAACCACCAGATCGAGGCGGGGAGGGGGATCTTCGGCTGGAACGTCTTCGGCGGGGGAAACCTGTGGCTCGCCCCCTTCGGCCTCCTCGGCGCGATTCTCTTCTACGCGGCGTCGCTCGCCGAGAACAACCGCCTCCCCTTCGACCTGCCGGAATGCGAGGCGGAGCTCGTCGCGGGCTACCACACCGAGTACTCGAGCATGAAGTACGCGATGTTCATGCTCGCCGAGTACGCCGCCATGATCACGATGAGCGCGCTCCTGACGACGCTCTTCCTCGGCGGATGGCATTTCCCCGGGATCACGGACCCCCGGGATCACAGCCTGGGGGGCGGAATCCTCTCGCACCTCGTGTTCGCGACGAAGATGGGGGCGATCCTGTTCACGACGATCTGGATCCGGTGGACGCTCCCCCGGTTCCGGTACGATCAACTGATGAACCTCGGCTGGAAGGGATTGATCCCGGTGTCGCTCGCGAACCTCGCGTGCGTGGCGGTGATCGAAGTCCTGACGAATCCCAAGCACTAGGAGTCCGGATGCGGAAACCGAGCCTGCGCGTGAAGGTGTGGCTGTTCCTCCCCGCGGTCGTGAAGGGGATGCTGATGACGCTCCGGAGGATGTTCAGCCGGAAGTCGACGCTCCAGTATCCCGACGAGCGCCACGTCCCCCGGAAGGGCTACCGGGGCGAGCACCGCCTGAAGAAGGACGAGCAGGGGCGGATGAAGTGCGTCGCCTGCTTCATGTGCCAGACGGCGTGCCCCGCGGAGTGCATCACGATCGTCGCGGGCCCGTCGCCGTGGCTGGACCGCGACAAGATCCCGGTGAAGTTCGACATCGACATGTTGAAGTGCATCTACTGCGGGATGTGCGAGGAGGCGTGCCCCTGCGACGCGATCGAGCTGACCCCCACCTACAACGTGGTGGCGACGTCGCGGGCGGAAAAGCTGTACGACATCAACAAGCTGCTGAGCCGTTGACGGGGGGACCCGGGTTCTCGGGCGGTGCATCGAGAGCCTGGAATCGGGGAGCGAGAATCGGAACTATGGACGCGCTCAGGGCGGTCGTGCGCGACGCGGCGGGCGACCCGGTCTTCCTCGTCGCCGCCCTCGTCGCCGCGGGGTCGGCCGTCGTCATGGTGACGCGCCGGAATCCCGTGTACGCCGCCCTCTGGCTCATGCAGTGCTTCCTCGCCGTCGCCGTCATCTTCCTCAAGCTCCACGCCCCCTTCCTCGCGGCCGTCCACGTCCTCGTCTACACCGGGGCGATCCTCGTCCTCTTCCTGTTCGTGATCATGCTCCTCAACCTCTCGCCGCGCGAGCTGGGGGAGGAGCATTCGAAGCCGGCCAAGGCGCTCGGGCTCGGCGTGTGCGGCCTCCTCTTCCTCCTCCTGGCCGCCGCCTTCCTGAAGGGGGCCCCGGACGGGGCGCCGTTCCGCCCGCTGGAAGCCGTGCAGAAACACCCGGGGGGCCACGCGCTCGACATCTCCGCGAAGGACTGGGGCGGCGTGCGCCACGTGGGCGCGGAGCTCTTCGAGACGTTCGTCGTCCCGTTCGAGATCGTGTCGGTCCTGATCATCGTCGCCATCCTCGGAGCGGTCGTTCTCGCCAAGAGAAAACTATGAGCCAGGGAATGGGGAATACGGAATCCGGAATGAGGAATGGAATGAGGAATTCGGAATTCCTGATTCCCGATTCCATTCCCGATTCCATCTTCCCGCTTCCAGCCTTCCGGATGCACCCATGACCAAGTACCTCCTCCTCAGCGCCCTGCTCTTCTCGATCGGGGCTTTCGGCGTGCTCTCGCGCCGCAACCTGCTCATCATCCTGATGTCGGTCGAGCTGATGCTGAACGGCGTGAACGTGGCCCTCGTGGCCTTCTCCCGCGTGCAGCAGAATCTCCACGGGCACGTCTTCGTGATGATGGTGATGGGCGTGGCCGCGGCGGAGGTCGGCGTGGGGCTCGCGCTCCTCATCGCGCTCTTCCGGAACCGCCGCATCGTGGACGCCGGCGACCTCACCACGATGAAGGACGCGCCGTGACGCACGCCGCCGCGCTCGCGCTGATCCCGCTGCTTCCCCTCGCGGGGTTCGTCTTCAACCTCGCCTGGGGCCGCCGGGTTCCGCGGATCGTGTCGGCGATCCTGGGGTGCGCCGGGCCCGCCCTCTCGTTCCTCCTGTCGCTCTACGTCTTCCAGGAATGCCGGACGTCGCAGGACCTGGTGACGGCGAACTACTGGACGTGGATGGCGGCGGGGACCCTCACGATCGACATGGCGTTCACCGCCGACGCGCTCTCGTCCGTGATGCTGCTCGTCGTCACGGGCGTGGGCACGCTGATCCACCTCTACTCGGTCGAGTACATGAAGAAGGACGAGGGCTTCGCCCGGTACTTCGCGTACCTCAACCTCTTCATGTTCTCGATGCTCGTGCTCGTCCTCGCGGACAACCTGCTCGTGATGTTCGTGGGGTGGGAGGGCGTGGGGCTCTGCTCGTACCTCCTCATCGGGTTCTGGTTCCAGGACCTGAAGAACGCCGACGCGGGCCGGAAGGCGTTCATCGTGAACCGGATCGGCGATTTCGGTTTCCTCCTCGGGATCCTGTTCCTGCTCGCCATCTTCGGCACGGTCAGTTTCCCCCAGATGGCCGGGCGCGCCCCCGGCCCCGGGATGGAGCCGCTCCTGGTGGCGCCGGCGCTCCTGCTGTTCCTGGGAGCCTGCGGGAAGAGCGCGCAGATTCCGCTGCACGTCTGGCTGCCCGACGCCATGGCGGGTCCCACGCCGGTCAGCGCGCTGATCCACGCCGCGACGATGGTCACGGCGGGCGTGTACATGATCGCGAGGCTGTCCGCGATCTACGCCCGCGTCCCGTTCGTGACCGACCTCATCGCGGTGGTGGCCGCCGGAACGGCGCTGATGGCGGCGATCACGGCGTGCGCCCAGACGGACATCAAGAAGATCCTGGCGTGGTCGACGATCAGCCAGCTCGGCTTCATGTTCGTCGGCATGGCGACGGCCCAGTTCCAGACGGGCGTCTTCCACGTCGTGACGCACGCGTTTTTCAAGGCCCTCCTCTTCCTCGGCGCGGGCGCCGTCATCCACGCGCTCCACGGGGAGCAGGACATCCGGAAGATGGGCGGCCTCTGGCGCGAGCTCAGGTGGGTCTTCATCGTCTTCCTGGTCGGCGCCTTCGCCCTCTCGGGATTCCCGTACAGCTCCGGCTTCTTCAGCAAGGACGCCATCCTCACGGCGGCGTACGAGCGATTCGGGGTCGTGGACGGGAACATCCGGTTGCTCCTCTGGCTCTCGCTTCTCGTCACGGCCCTGCTGACGGCGTTCTATTCCGCGCGGATGATCGCCGTCGTCTTCCTCGGCAAGCGCTCGGAGCCGGAGGAGGGGCACGAGCACGACGCCGGGGAGTTGCACCGCCCCGGGGGGCTCATGATGGCGCCGCTCGTCGTGCTCGCGTTCCTGGCGGCGTCCGGCGGCTTCCTGCACCCCGCCCTCGACGGATTCCTCGCCAAGGGCATGGAATGGCCGCTTCCCGAGGGGCCGGAACACGCGAAGGCGCACGCCCTGAATGCCGGCCTCTCCGTCGCGATCTTCCTGGTCGGGTTCGGCGGCGGACTCCTGCTGTACGGTTTCCGGCGGACCCTGGTGGACGACCTCCTGAAGAACGACCTCTCGCGCGGGTTCAACAAGATCGCGGCCAACAAGTTCTACTTCGACGAGATCTACCGCGCCGTCGTCGTCACGCCGGTGAAGACGGCCGCCGCGGCGCTCTGGTTCGTCGTGGACCGGCTCCTCATCGACCGGCTAATCGTGGGCGGCGCGGGCTGGATCGCCTACCGCGCCAGCTCGAGGCTGAAGCGGCTCCACACCGGGGTCCTCAGCCTCGCCGGCGGCGCGATGGCGGCGGGCGCGGCGGCGATCCTCGGATACCTCGTCTTCCGGTTCCTGATCCATGGATAACGTTCCCTGGCTGTCGATCCTGATCTGGCTGCCCGCCGTGGGCGCGGCGGCGCTGCTCTTCGTCCGCGCGGAGAACGCCGTCCGCGCGGCGTCGGCGGGAGTCTCGCTCGCGGCGGCCGCGGTCGCCGGCATGCTCGCGGTGACCTTTGAGCCGGCGGCGGGCGCGGCCATGCAATTCCCGGAATCCTTCTCGTGGATCGACGCGGGGGGGCTCGACATCCGCTACTCGCTGGGGATGGACGGGATCGCGCTGTCGATGGTCGCCCTGACCGCCCTCCTCACGCCGCTCGTGATCCTCGCGTCGTGGAAATCCATCACCGACCGGGTGCGGGGCTTCCACGCGTCGCTGCTCCTCCTGGAAGCGGCGATGTTCGGCGTCTTCCTCGCGCGCGACCTGTTCCTCTTCTACGTCTTCTGGGAGGCGATGCTCCTCCCGATGCTGCTCCTGATCGGCGTGTGGGGCGGGCCGCGGCGCGTCTACGCGTCGCTCAAGTTCTTCATCTACACGCTCGCGGGCAGCCTCCTGATGCTCGTGGCGATCCTCGCGTGCTACCTTCACGCGGGGAAGTCGCTGGGCGCGCCCACGTTCGACATCGGCCGGCTCGCGGCGGTCCTCCCCTCGATGGAAGGGGGGCCGCAGAACCTGCTCTTCGCCGCGTTCGCGATCGCGTTCGCGATCAAGGTCCCGCTCTTCCCGTTCCACACGTGGCTTCCGGACGCGCACGTGGAGGCCCCCACGGCGGGCTCGGTGGTCCTCGCGGCGGTGCTCCTGAAGATGGGGGCGTACGGCTTCCTCCGGTTCGCCATCCCGTTCTTCCCGGCCGCCGCCGCGGCGTTCGCCCCGCTGATGATCGCGCTCTCCGTGATCAGCATCGTTTTCGGCGCCCTCATGTGCATGGCCCAGTCCGACATCAAGAAGCTGATCGCCTATTCGAGCGTCAGCCACCTCGGCTTCGTGGTCCTCGGGATCTTCTCGTTCACCGAGGCCGGGGCGCAGGGCGCGGTCCTGCAGATGGTCAACCACGGGCTGTCGACGGGCGCCCTCTTCCTCCTCGTCGGCGTCGTCTACGACCGGACGCACCGGCGCGGCGTGGACGACTTCGGCGGGCTCGCGAAGCCGATGCCCGCGTACGCGGCCGTGTTCTTCCTCGTGACGCTGTCGTCGATCGGCCTCCCGGGGCTGAACGGCTTCGTGGGGGAGTTCCTCGTGCTGAAGGGGGCCTTCGACGCCCACCGGGCGGCGGCGGTCGTGGCCGCGCTCGGGGTGATCCTGGGCGCCGTGTACATGCTCCGGCTCTACCGCGACATGTTCTGGGGCCCGGTGACGGCGCCCCGGAACGAGAAACTCCCGGACCTCGCCGGCCTCGAGCGCGCGGCGCTCGCGCCCCTCGTCGTGCTGATCATCCTGCTCGGGATCAAGCCGGACCTCGTCCTGCGCCGGACCGCGCCCGCCGTGGAGGCGTCGCTCCGGAGCGTCACCCGCCCGGCCGCCGTGGAGGCTCCCCATGAACGCCGTTGAGTGGGGGGTGGCCTCCCCGATCCTGGCGCTCCTCGGCGCCGCGTTCGCCGTGGTGGCGGTCGACCTCTTCTTCCCCCGGTCGCGCGAGCGCGGCCTGACGGAGCTCATCACGTACGCCGGCCTGGTCTCGGCCATGCTCGCCTCGTGGATGCTCGAGGGCGGCGTCGCCTTCAACGGCGCGCTCATCTCGGATCCGCTGTCCCGCTTCGTCACGATGGCCGTGCTCGTGGCCGCGATGCTCGCCACCATCGCGTCCGCGGACGCCCTCGCGGCGCGGCGCGTCCCGCTCCCGGAGTACTTCGCGCTGCTCCTCTCGGCCGCGGCCGGGATGGTGCTCCTCGCGATGAGCCACGACCTCATCACGATGTTCCTGTCCGTCGAGATCCTGTCTCTCGCGCTCTACATCCTGTGCGGCATCACGCGGCAGGACCCGCGGTCGAACGAGTCGGCGATGAAGTACTTCGTCCTCGGATCGTTCGCGACGGGATTCCTCCTGTATGGCATGACGCTGATCTACGGCGCGTCGGGGTCGGTCTTCCTGGAGGGGATGGCCCTCAAGCTTCCCGGGCTCCCGTCGGCGATGGTCCTCGCGGGCCTCGGACTGCTCCTCGCGGGGTTCGCGTTCAAGATCGGCGCCGCCCCGTTCCACATGTGGGTGCCCGACGTCTACGAGGGGGCGCCCACGCCGGTGACCGCGTTCATGTCCGTGGCGGTGAAGACGGCCGCCCTCGGCGCGCTCCTGCGCCTGCTCGTGTCCGGGCTCCCGGGCCAGGAGGAGGGGTGGGGGCCGCTGATCGGAGGGATCGCGGCGCTCACGATGATCGTCGGCAACCTCGGGGCGCTGGGCCAGAAGAGCGTGAAGCGGATGCTCGCGTGGTCGAGCGTGGCCCACGCGGGATACGCGCTCATCGGCCTCGCGGTGGCGGGGGAGGGGGCGGACGGGAGAATCGCGTCGGCGGCGGGGCCCGCGGCGTCCCTGTTCTACGCGGCCGCCTACACCGTGATGACGATCGGCGCCTTCCTCTTCCTGATGTTCGCGGGCCGGGCGCCGTCGGCCGCGTCGCCGGGCCGCGAGGCCGAGACCTACGACGACCTGAACGGGCTGGGCAGGCGGCGCCCGTGGGCCGCGGCGATGATGACCGCGTTGATGGTGTCGCTCGCCGGGATCCCGCCCACGGCGGGCTTCTTCGGCAAGTTCACGCTCTTCCGGGCGGCGGTCGACGCGGACCAGGCGATCCTGGCGATCCTCGCGGTGGTGACGACCATGGTGTCGGCCGCCTACTACCTGCGCGTCATCGTCGCGATGTACATGAAGGACGCGCCCGCTTCACAGGCGGACTCGGAATCGGCGGGGTCGCCCGACCTGAGCGCCGGTCTCGCGGTCGCCGTCTCGGCCGCGCTCACCCTCTACCTGGGGCTCATGCCGGGGGCGGTCCTGGAGTGGGCGCGCCAGGCCGTGGCCTCACTTCTCTAAGCAGGGCCGACCAAGTTCTTGCGCATCGCAAGCGTTATCTTGGCCCTGCTTATCCCGAGCGAGCCGCCCTTCGACACTGCTCAGGGCGGCCCTGAGCTTGTCGAGGGGCCGGAGGCGAGTCGAGGGATATCCTTCGACTCCGCTGCGCTTCGCTCAGGATAAGCGGCCCGCAAGGTGCGCAACTATTTACTTCGGGCCGCTTAGCCGCGTCCGACGAACAGGCTCCGGTGCACGACCATGATGCAGAGCTCCGCCACCACGAGGAGCCCGGCTTCGGACGCCCGCGCTTCGGCCTCTTCGTTTCCGACGCCCAGCTGAAGCCAGACGGCCTTCGCCTTGGCCGCGATCGCGTCCTCGACGACGGGCGGAACCTGCTCGGGGCTCCTGAAGACGTCGACGAGGTCGACGCCGCCGGGGATGGACTTCACGTCGGGATAGCACGTCCGGTCGAGGATCTTGGATTGGCCGGGGTTCACCGGCACGACGTCGTATCCGGCCCCGATCAAGTAGGCGGCGATCCTGTGGCTGTCGCGCTCCGGCTTGGGCGAGCATCCGACGACGGCGATCCTCTTTGACGTTTCCAGCAGGTTTCTCAACGCGCGACGATCATTCGAGATGTCCATGTCACTTCATCCCCTTTCCGTGCCTCTCAGCCTCGATCTCGACGCCGGTCACGGCATTCTCGATTTTCCGTCGCCAGGTGTCGACCTCTTCGGGGGTCAGGTTCTCCGGGACGTGGATCGGCTCGCCGAAGCAGAAGACGACCCGGCTGAACGGGTAGGGGAGGGCCGTCCGGTCCCAGCTGCGCAGGCGCTTGGCGCGGCAGCAATAGGCGCCCGCGGGGATCACGGGCAGCCCCGTGTGGCGGGCGGCGATGACGATTCCGTTCTTCGCGACGCGCGACGGTCCGCGGGGGCCGTCCGCAATGATTGCCGCCGTCTTTCCCTTCCGGAGTCGCTGGACCAGGTCGTGGATCGCCTCCGCGCCTCCCCGCGAGGAGCTCCCCCGCACGTGCAAGTAGCCGAGGGGGCGCATGACGCGCACCATGATCTCGCCGTCGCGCGACCGGCTGGACATCACCACGTAGCCCCGGTGGCGGAAATACCAGGCGTAGAAGAGGAAATTCTGGTGCCAGAGGGCGCCGATCGCGTGGCGGCCGGGCCCCAGCCGGACGCGCTGGACCTCGGGATGAAGCACGGTGACGCGCAGGGTCCAGAACCACACGCGGAGAAGCCACGGCACGATCCAGCTGAGGACGCCCGCCAGGATCCGGAATCGGAGGGAGAATTCGGGGGGCGGGCGGCGCATGGATGACGGATTATAAGACAGACATCAGGCATCAGACTTCAGACATCAGACTTCGGACATCAGACAGAAGAAATCAGACATCAGATTTCAGACAGACAGACATCAGACTTCAGACATCGGTCGCCCCGCGCTATAATCTCCCTCCGTGACTCCCGAAGAACGCGAGCGGCTGGGCCATCTCCTCATCGACGAGGGCATCATCACCGAGGAGGAGCTCAGCCAGGCGCTCGCGGAAGGGGGCGCCCGCAACGCGTCGCTCGCCGGCCTGCTGAGCAAGACCCGCCATCCGCGGCGGACGAGCCTCGGGCAATGGCTGGCCGCGGACTATCGCATGCCGGAAGTCCCGGATCTCCGCCGCGTCGACCTTCCCCAGTCGCTCGCCCAGCTCATCCCCCAACCCCTGGCGCGCCGCCTCAAGGTGCTGCCGCTGGCGCGTTTCGGGTCGATCCTGGTCGTGGCCCGCGGCGCGGACAACCGCGCCTCGATCCAGGAACTCCGGAAGGCGAGCGGTCTCAAGGTGAAGGTGGTGGCGGCGGACGACGCGCAGGTGATGGGAGCCCTCGATCACCTTTATGGCGGGGGAAAGACGCCGATCCCCGAGCCCCGTCCTTCGGAAAAGGCGGAGGCGGCGACCTCCGACGAGGACTCCGGCAACCCGAACAAGATTGACACGGTGCCCATCCTCAACGTGGCGACCCTGTCGCCGCCGCCCGGGACCGAACCCGCGTTCACGGAGATCGAGGAGATCGAACCGGCCGTGCCGATCGGCCGAGCCGAATACGAGGAAGTGGCGCGCACGCCGTTCGGCCAGCTTTACCGCGCCTGGGACGACTTGTTCCGCGACGGCAAGGTGATCAAGGCCCCCCGCGTCGGGTAAGGAGGGAACCATGGC
>DASRJF010000040.1:0-2035 GCA_035649615.1 Planctomycetota bacterium
ATCGGGGCGGCGGGATTTGAACCCACGACCTCTTGCTCCCGAAGCAAGCGCTCTAGCCAGACTGAGCCACGCCCCGACGACGAAGTGAGGCGGGGATTATATCAGGCGATTCGGACCGCACAAGCACCGTTCGGCCGTTCACGATTCCTTGACTTAACCCCGCGGTCAGGTCGGTAATACCCCCGGGTCTCTCACTCTCCCGTCCTGCCGGGCCGGCGCGCCCGAAGGGAGGCGGCATGTCGTCCAAGGCGAGCTTCGTCCTCATCTTCGTGGACAACCTCGACATGGAAGTCAATTTCTACAGGCGCGTGCTCGGGGTCCGGGAAATGAAAACGTGGTCCGACGCGCACCTGGAGAAGGCCGCGCTCTTCGACATGGGAGCCCTGAAGCTCGTGCTGGCGCAGGAGCGGACCGGATCGCCGATTCCCTACCGGCCGGCGGGCGCCAAGGGCCGGGTGTGGCTCGGCCTCCAGGCGTCGGGGGACATCAACTCCTATCACCAGACCGCCGGAGTGGGCAAGAAGCCCGAGCAGATCTCGCAGGTTCACGAGTTTCCCTGGGGACGCGGACGGTGCTTCTCCGTGATCGACTCGGAAGGCAATGCGGTCCTGCTGGCGGAATCCGACCTCGACTCCTCGATGCGGCCTCGAACGTAAGAGCCCGCTCAGGCCGGGACGGAGCCCACGGCTTCCGCGCGCACGGGGTCGAAGCGATACCCGACGCCGCGCCGCGTCTCGATGCACCCGCCCCACGGTCCCAGCTTCCTCCTCAGCGACGCGACGTGCGCGTCGACCGACCGCTCGTCCGCCCCGGGCGGGAACGCCGGACGGTGCGCCGCCAGCAGCTGGCGGCGCGTGTAGGCCCGGCCCGGGGGCGTGAGCAGCCACCGGAGAATGCGCGCCTCGCACGGCGTCAGCGGCGCGGAAGGCCGGGGGCTGATCAGCTCCGCGCGGTCCACGTCGAAGACCACCGGGCCCGCGCTCAGCATTCGCCCCGTGCCGGGCGCCAGGCTCCACCCGAGCATCCGCCCCACGCGCGTCACGAACGCGGACTCTTCCTCGGGAAGCAGCACGAAGTCGGACGCCCCGGCCTGGAGCGCCTCGTTGATCAGCGGTTCCTGGCCCTCCTCCGCGAGCACGAGGATCGGGAGCCGCGACGTGGCGTAGTCCCGGCGGAACGTGCGGATGAGATCGATCGCGTCCCCGCGGCCCAGCGCGAGACTGATGAGCGCGACGCCGGGCGTCCGCGCCCCCGCCCCCGCCTTCGCGTCCGCCGCGGACCGCGCCAGGCGGACCTCGACCCCGGCGTGGTGGAAGCAGTGACGAAGCGCGCAGAGGTTGACCCGATCGGGATCGACGGCGAGAACATCGGCGTGGTGTCCCATATCCCCCTCTCTCGAAGCCCCGCCGCCCTCTCCAAGGCGGCGCCCGGCCGAATGACGTATGCGGATTTTAGCATATGACCCCGGGGGATCAAGCGCGATTTCACGCGAAGCGGAACGACTCGGCGAAGCGCGGGATGAACCGCTCCGCGGCGTCGCCGAGCGTCACGCGGCGGCCCGCCTCGGCCGCGAGCGACGTCACGGCGCCGCCCTTCACGCCGCACGGGTTGATGCGCGCGAACGTAGCGAGGTCCGGGTCGACGTTGAGCGCGGCGCCGTGCATCGTGACGCCGCCCGCGACGCGGATGCCGATCGACGCGAGCTTGCCCCGCGCCGTCCACACGCCGACGCACCCTTCCCTGGGCGCGGCGCTCACGCCGAAGTCCGCGGCGACGCCGACGATCGCGCGCTCGAGGGCCTCGACGTGGCCGCGCACGCCGAGGCGGCGCTCGCGCAGGCTGAGGATGGGATACGCGACGAGCTGGCCGGGGCCGTGCCAGGTGACGTCGCCGCCGCGGTCGATCCGCCGCACGGGGATGTCGCCGGGGTTCAGGAGATTCGAATCGTCCGCGTTCCTGCCGAGCGTGAAGACGGGGGGATGTTCCAGCAGCAGCAGGACGGGATCCGATCCGGCGCGCACGTCCGCGGCCAGCC
>DASRJF010000041.1:0-2166 GCA_035649615.1 Planctomycetota bacterium
TACACCAAGAAGGACTTCCAGTCCGACCAGGAAATCCGGTGGTGCCCGGGCTGCGGCGACTACGCGATCCTCAACGCGGTCCAGCAGGTGATGCCGACGCTCGGCATCGACCGCGAGAAGTTCGTCTTCGTCTCCGGCATCGGCTGCTCGTCGCGGTTCCCGTACTACATGAACACGTACGGGTTTCACACGATCCACGGGCGCGCGCCCGCGGTCGCGACGGGCGTGAAGCTCGCGAATCCCGAGCTCGAGGTGTGGGTCGTGACGGGCGACGGCGACGGCCTGTCCATCGGCGGCAACCACATGCTCCACGCGCTGCGGCGCAACGTGGACCTCAAGATCCTGCTCTTCAACAACCGCATCTACGGCCTGACGAAGGGCCAGTACTCGCCCACGACGCCCCTGGAGCAGAAGAACAAGAGCGCGCCGTTCGGCGTGATCGACCAGCCGATCAACCCGATCTCGATCGCGCTCGCGTCCGAGGCGACGTTCATCGCGCGGTCGGTCGACGTCTACCCGAAGCACCTCATGGAAATCGTCAAGCGCGCCTCGCTCCACAAGGGCTCGGCGTTCATCGAGATCTACCAGAACTGCAACGTGTTCAACGACAAGGCGTTCGGGGATGTCACGGACAAGGAGTTCCGGGACGACCGGAACGTCTCCCTCGAGCACGGCAAGCCCCTCGTCTTCGGCAAGAACAAGGAGAAGGGGATCCGCCTGAACGGCCTGCGGCCCGAGGTCGTGAAGCTCGGCGAGAACGGCGTGACCGAGAAGGATCTCGTCGTCCACGACGAGAAGAACGCGGCGCTGGCGTACCTCCTGTCGCGCATCAACCATCCCGAATTCCCGACGCCGCTGGGCGTCTTCCGCGCCGAATCGCTGCCCACGCTGGACCAGCGCACGACGGAGCAGATCGCCAAGGCGAAGGCGAAGCTCGGCGAGGGCGACCTCGACAAGCTGCTGTACAGCGGCGACGTCTGGGAAGTGAAATGAAGCTTTAAGCTCTAAGCTTTAAGCTTTAAGCCAGAGAGGAGGGAGACGGTGACCAAACTCTTCCTGGCTGTCGCAACGGCACTCCTGTCCTTCCACGCTCCGGCCGCGCAGGAACCCAAGGACGGCCTCACCGAGAAGGAGACCCTGGAGTTCTGCCGGCGGATCGAGCTCGGCGTACTCGAGGGCAAGCCCGCCGCGTTCGACGACGCCATCGACGTCTCCGCGATCATCGATACCGCCATCCACGGGCTCGATCTCAAGCCCGCGGAAATCACCAATTTCCGGGCGGGGGTCATCGAGAATTTCTCGATGGGGAAGATGCTGATCCCCTCCACGGGCAACTCGTACCGGTTTCTCGGCCTGCGCCCGGTCGGGACGCACCGGGGCCCGATGTTCCGGCTGTGGAGCTCGGATGGGATCAACTACCACGTCTACAGGCTCGGGAAGTCCGCGGCGGGCGTCGTCCGGATCACGGATCTCTTCGTTTTCCTCAACGGCGACTGGATGAGCTCGGTGTTCCGCCAGGCGGCGAGGGCGATCCTCGCCGAGGATCCCGCGCGCCGGGCCAAGCTGGAGCCGCATGAGCGGGAGTTCGCCGAGAGCCTGGCGACATTCCGCGACTTCCAGCGCGCCGCGGGCGCGGGCGAGCACGCGAAGGCCCTGGATCTGTACGCCTCCCTGCCGGAGGGCGTCCGGAAGATGCGCCTGATCCAGTGCCTGAAGATCCAGGTGGCCAGCAAGGCGGGCGAGGCGGAATTCCTGAAGGCGGAGGCGGAGTTCAAGAAGCTCTTCCCGGACGATTTCTCGACCGAGCTGGTCACGATGGACGGCTTCGTCTACCGGAAGGAGTACGGGAAGGCCCTGGCCTCGATCGACGGCCTCGAGCGCAAGGTGGGAGGGGATCCGCTCCTGAACTTCCTGCGCGGGAACATGCTGTACTGCATGGAAAAGCTGGAAGACGCGAAGAAGGCCGGCCGGCAGGCGTCGAAGGAGGTCCCGTACCTGCAGGAGCCGCGCTGGCTCCTCGTCACGATCGCGCTCAAGGAGAAGGCGCACGCCGAAACGGCGTCGCTCCTCACGGCCATCGAGAAGGACTTCAAGCTGGAGCTGGAGGATCTCACCACGATCTCGGATTACGCGGAGTTCGTGAAGAGCCCCGAGTACCGCGACTGG
>DASRJF010000042.1:0-16563 GCA_035649615.1 Planctomycetota bacterium
TCATGGGGCTGACAGATCACAGTTCCCTCATGTATCTTGTGCGCTTCTCCATGCAATCCTTGTTTCTCGTCGACGGCTCCTCGTATTTCTACCGCGCCTATTTCGGGCTGCGCGGCCTGGCCACGTCCGCCGGGTTTCCCACCAACGCCGTCTTCGTCTTCGCCAACATGCTCCTGCGGATCTCCCGGCAGCACGAGCCGGACTACCTCGCCGTCGTCTTCGACGCGCCGGGAAAGACCTTCCGCGACGACCTCTACAAGGACTACAAGGCCACGCGGGAGCCCATGCCCGAGGACCTCTCGAAACAGGTCCCCGTCATCAAGCGCCTGCCGGAGCTGTTCGCCATCCCGGCGATCGAGATCCAGGGCGTGGAAGCGGACGACGTCATCGGGACGCTCGCGAAGCGCGCACTCGCGCGGGGGACCGACGTCGTCATCCTGACCGGCGACAAGGACTTCATGCAGCTCGTGACCAAGAACAAGGGCGACGCCGGACCCGGCATCCTCCTCTACGACGACATGAAGGAGAGGTGGACGGGCATCGACCAGGTCATCGAGAAGTTCGGCGTGCCGCCGGAGCGGGTCATCGACGTCCAGGGCCTCATGGGGGACTCGACCGACAACATCCCCGGCGTGCACGGCATCGGCGAGAAAACGGCCGCGAAGCTCATCCAGGCCCACGGATCCATCGACGAGCTCTACCGGAATCTCGAGAAGGTCGAGAAGCGCTGGCAGCCGCTCCTGGAGCGCGACCGCGCGGGCGCCGAGCTGTCCCGGCGGCTCGCCACGATCAAGACGGACGTCCCGCTCCCCTTGAAGGTCGAGGACCTGAAGGTCGGAAGCCCCGACAAGGAAAAGCTGGTCGCGCTTTTTCGCGAGATGGAGTTCACGAAGCTGATCAGTCAATTGGGGGAACCGGCGCCGGCGGAGCGCCGGACGCTGTCCTACGAAAAGTACCGGGCGGTGATGACGGAGGAAGAGCTCGCCGGCGTGGTGGCCGAACTGCGGGGCGCGCGGCGGATCTCGCTCGACTTGGAGACGACCTCTTCGGATCCGATGCGCGCGACCATCGTGGGGATCACCGTCTGCGTGAAGGAGGGGGAGTCGCGGTACATCCCCGTCGGCCACACGTACCTCGGGGCGCCGAGACAACTTCCGCTCCCGTCCGTGCTCGACGCGTTGGCGCCGCTCATCACCGATCCGGCGCGCCGGATCGTGGGGCAGAACATCAAGTACGACGCGCTCGTGCTGTCGCGCCACGGGGTGGAGATCGGGCCCATCGAGTTCGACACGATGGTGGCCTCGTACCTGATCGACCCCGACAAGGGGCCGCACAACCTCGCGTCGATCTGCCGCGAACAGCTCGGTCACGACATGGTCACCTACGAGGACGTGGTCGGCCGCGGCGCGAAGCAGACGACCTTCGACCAGGTTCCCGTCGACACCGCCCGCGACTACAGCGGCGAGGACGCCGACGTCGTCTTCCGGCTCGTCCCGATCCTCGGGGAGCGACTCGTGAAGGACGGTCTCGCGGATCTCATGCGCGACATGGAGATCCCGCTCATCGGCGTGCTGCTCGACATGGAGCGGACGGGCGTGCGGATCGAGCCCGCCGTGCTGCGGAAACTGTCGCAGGAATTCGCCGCCCGGATGAAGGCCGCGATGGACGAGGTCCACCGGCTCGCGGGGGAGACGTTCAACCTCGACTCGCCCAAGCAGCTCCAGCGGATCCTCTTCGACAAGCTCGGGCTGAAGTCGGGGCGAAAGACCAAGACCGGCCTGTCCACGGACGTCGCGGTCCTGGAGAAGCTCACGGCCGACCACCCGTTGCCGGGGAAGCTGCTCGAGTACCGCCAGCTCTCGAAGCTGCGGGGCACCTACGTCGACGCCCTGACCGCGATGATCCACCCGGAGACGGGCCGCGTCCACACGTCGTACAACCAGGCGGTCGCCGCGACGGGGCGGCTGTCGTCGAGCGACCCCAACCTCCAGAACATCCCGATCCGGTCGCCGGAGGGGAAGCTGATCCGGACGGCGTTCGTTCCCGACCTCGGGTGCGTGTACCTGTCGGCGGACTACTCGCAAATCGAGCTGCGCGTCCTGGCCCACCTGTCGGGGGATCCGCGGCTGGGCCAGGCCTTCCGCGAAGATCTCGACATCCATCGGGCCACGGCAGCCGAAGTATTTGAAGTGGATCCCGAGAAGGTCACGGACGACCAGCGGCGCAAGGCGAAGGAGATCAACTTCGGCCTCCTGTACGGCATGGGGGCGGGCGGCCTGGCCCAGCGCCTGCGCCTGGACCTCAAGACGGCGCGCGCGTTCATCGACCGGTATTTCGCCCGATACGCCCGGGTGAAGGGCTATCTCGAGGGAACGCTGGAGACCGGCCGGCGCACGGGGTACGTCACGACCGCCCTCGGCCGGCGGCGGTACGTCCGGGGGCTCAACAGCAAGAACGCGATGGAGCGCTCGCCCGCGGAGCGGATCGCGGTGAACGCGCCCATCCAGGGGACCGCGGCCGACATCATGAAACTGGCGATGATCGCCGTCTGGCGCCGGCTCCGGAGCGAGAACCGCGCGACGCGCATGATCCTGCAGGTGCACGACGAGCTCGTGCTCGAAGCGCCGGAGAAAGAGGCGGACGCCGCGACCGCGCTGTTGCGCGAGGAGATGGAGCGCGCCTTCCCCCTCGCCGTCCCGCTCAAGGTGAGCCTGTCCCGGGGCCGCAGCTGGGCGGAGCTGGGATGATGAAGCCCGGCCCCTGGATCGTCGCCGCCCTCTCCCTGTTCGCGGCCCCGGCCCTCGACGCCCAGGAAGCCAAGCTCGATTACTCCTACCTGGAGGACTTCGTCGTCGACGGCGAGCCCGTGTGGTTCCTCCGGCGCGCCGAGATCCTCCCGTTCGTGCTGGACAAGAAGGAGATGGGGCTCAAGGCCGATCGCGTCATCGTCTGGGTCAAGGAGTCGGACAAAGCCGGCGGGCCGGCTCCCGCCGCGGGCAAGCGCTTCTATGCCGAGGGCAACGTCGTCTTCTACCGGAGGGACCTCGAGAACCGGAAGCTGGAGATGTTCCGGGCCGACCGGTTCTACCTCGACCTCGAGAAACGGACGGGATATTTCTCCGACCTGAGGCTCGATCAGCGCCCCGGGGACGATGCGCGCGCCGCGGTCACCCTGCGCGCCCGCGAGGCGCGGCTCACGGCGGGGGGCGGCGATGCCGCGGCGGAGACGACGCGCGTCGCCGTGCTCGGGCTGCCCGGGCTGGGGGACAAGCCGCCGGGACGGCTGGCCGTCTTCGACGTCGTGCTCTCGACGTGCACGTTCGGTCAACCGCATTACCACGTGGGGCTGGCCGAAGCGCAGGTCGACTGGACGTGGGTCGCCGGGCCCGGGAGTCCCCTGGTCGGGTTCTTCCTCGGCAAGCCGGACGACCCGGGGATCGGGGGGGACTGGGTCACGGTGAGCATCTGGGGCGTTCCCGTCTTCGCGTGGCCTTCTTTCTACATGAAGCTGGCCGCGGTCTCCGCCCTGCCGCTGGAGAAGGTCCAGGGAGGCCACACGAGCCGGTTCGGCAACACCATCGAAACGACCTGGGGTTTGAAGGTGTCGAAGGGCTTCGTGGACGCGCTCAACCCCTTCGGCGTGAACGACTCGAGCGACGACAAGGACTCGTGGGGCCGGTTCCGGTGGGAGATCGACTGGCGCCAGGAGCGCGGATGGGCGGCGGGCATCGACCCCTCCTGGAAATGGGGGGACTACTTCGGGTATCTCGACACCTATTACCTGCGCGACAAGGGCCCGGATCCGGACAACGACTTCGACGCCCAGTTCATCCCGCTGGAGCGGGAGGACCGCGGGCGCGCGCGGTTCTTCCACCGGGCGGAGGTGACGACCCACCTGCGCGCGGAGCTCGAAGTCTCCTGGCTGAGCGACCGGAACGTCCTCCAGGAATTCTTCGAGCAGGAGTTCAAGGAGGGGAAGGAGCAGGAGACCGTGGCCTACCTCCGCTACCTCGACGGCAACAAGGGCGGCTTCCTCATGGAGAAGGTCCGGATCAACGGCTTCCAGACCCAGCTGGAATTCCTGCCGAAGGCGAAGGTCTACCTCGCCGACGAGCCCCTCCTTCCCGGCCTGCCCGTCGACTTGACGTTCACCGAGGAGCTGGAGCTCGTCAACCTGCGGCAGCGCTTCGACAACGACCTCGGGCTCGACGACGAGCAGACGTGGCGGTTCGATTCGCTCAGCTCGTGGGCCCTCTCGCTGCCGCTCGGCGTCGCCACGCTCTCCCCGTTCGCCGACGCGCGCATCACGGCCTGGCAGGAGGCGCTCGACGGCGACGCGGCCGACCGGTTCATCGCGACGGGAGGGGCCCGCCTCGCGATGGACATCCACGGCGTGCACGGCGTGCAGTCCGAATTCCTCGGCCTGCACGGCCTCCGCCACATCATCCACCTCGAGGCGCGCGGCGTGACCGCCTTCACGAATTCCCTGGAGCCGGCCGAGCTGTTCCAGTACGACGCGGTCGACGGGCTCGACAAGTTCACCGAGTATTCCTTCGAGATCCGCCAGCGGTTCCAGACGAAGTTCATCGACGGGCAGGCGTTCAAGACGAAGGACTTCCTGGAGATCGGGGCCGAGATCGAGTACTACCCGGACAAGGAGCGCGACTCGGTCGGGTTCAACGCGGCCAATTCCCAGTATCCCTTCAACTGGATCACGCTCGCGCCCCACGACAGCACGAAGGTCCTCGACGAGCGCGGCCGCTCCAACATCCACTGGGACGTGGTGTACCGGCCCTCCAATTTCTTGGAGGCCCGGGGCATGGGAGAATACAATCCCGTCCACAACCAGGAGGAGGCGCGGGAGTACACCGTGGCGCTCCGGCCGCACCCGGGGCTGGAACTGAGCGTCGGCCAGGTGTTCGTCTTCGACGTCACGAACGCGTTCACGGTCGCGGCCAAGTGGGCCCTGACGGAGAAGTGGGGCGTGACCGCGGAGGCGCAGTTCGATTTCAAGACGGACGAGTACATCAACCGCAAGGCGACCGTGAGCCGGAACTTCCACGATTTCCAGTTCGAGGCCGTGTTCGAGGAGGACGTGGGACGGGACGAGCGGCGCTTCTATATTACGTTCGTCCCCACGTTCCTGAGGATCCCCAATTAACCCATGAAGATCTCCGTCATCGGCACGGGACACGTCGGCCTGGTCACCGGGGCGTGCTTCGCGGAGCGCGGGCACCGCGTCCTGTGCGTCGACGTCGACAAGGACAAGGTCGCGAAGCTCCGCCGCGGCGTGTTGTCGATCTACGAGCCCGGCCTCGAGGACCTGGTCCGCCGCCACGTGAAGGCGGGCCGGCTCCGGTTCGGGACGTCGAACGCCGAGGCGGTCGCCTTCGGGACGGTCGTCTTCATCTGCGTCCCGACGCCTCCCCGGCCGGACGGCACGGCCGACCTCTCGTTCATGGAGTCCGTGTCCCGCGACATCGCCAAGTCGCTCAAGGAGTACCGGCTCATCGTGGACAAGAGCACGGTGCCGGTGCACACGGGCGAAAAGGTGAAGCAGGTCATCACGAAGCACGCGCCGCGGGGAGTCCCGTTCGACGTCGCCTCGAACCCGGAGTTCCTCCGGGAGGGGGCGGCGGTGCAGGACACGCTCCACCCGGACCGGATCGTCTTCGGGGTCGAATCGCACCGCGCCGAGAAAGTCCTGAGGGAGGTCTTCGAGCCCTTCAAGGCGCCCGTTCTCTCCACGGACATCAAGAGCGCGGAGCTCATCAAGCACGCCTCGAATTCGTTCCTCGCGTTGAAGATCTCGTACGCGAACGCGCTGGCCGCCGTGTGCGACCTGGCCGGCGCGGACGTCCAGATGGTGACGCGGGGCATGGGGATGGACAAGCGGATCGGCCTGTCGTTCCTGAATCCCGGGATCGGATACGGCGGCTCCTGCTTCCCGAAGGACGTGGCCGCGTTCGAGGCGATCTCGCGGGAACTCGGGTACGACTTCCGGCTCCTGCGCGAGGTCCAGCGGCTCAACGACGAGGCGCGCGACCTGTTCCTGAAGGCGATCGAGCGCGAGCTGTGGATCGTGAAGGGGAAGCGCATCGCCGCCTTCGGGCTGAGCTTCAAGCCCGACACCGACGACGTGCGCGAATCCGTCGCCCTGAAGGTCGTGCAGGCGCTGAAGGACCGGGGGGCGGACGTCCGCGCGTACGATCCGCAGGCCATGCCGCGGGCGAAGGAGGCGATTCCCGGCCTGAAGACGGCGCGGTCGCCGTACGAGGCGGCCAAGGGCGCCGATTGCGCCCTCCTCCTGACGGAATGGAGCGAGTTCCGCGAGCTGGACCTGGGGAAGCTCAAGAAGGCGATGGCGCACCCGACCCTGATCGACGGTCGCAACCTCTACGAACCGGAGAAAATGAAGGAAGCGGGTTTCACCTACCGATCCGTGGGCAGACCCGGATAGATGACCGATGACCGATGACAGATGACAGGGTGCCAGCCGCGAAGCGAGCCCCGTTGAAACATCGAACCCACTTCGCTAGTAGCAGACGGTCATCCGTCATCCGTCATCGGTCATCATGAGAAGAACTATATGAGCACTGCCATCTATCCCGGTTCTTTTGATCCCATCACCAACGGTCACCTGGACGTGATTCGAAGGGGTGTGCGGGTGTTTGATCACCTCGTGGTGGCCGTGGCCGACAATCCGGCCAAGCAGGCGCTCTTCACGCGGGACGAGCGGCTCGAGATGATCCGCGAGGTCACCCGCCACGAGAAGAACGTCGCGGTCGAGTACTTCGACGGGCTCGTCGTCGATTACGTCCGCCGCAAGAAGGCGACCGTCATCCTCCGCGGCATCCGGACCGTCTCCGACTTCGAGTACGAATACCAGATGGCCCTCACGAACCGCACGTTCGCCCAGGACATCGAGACGATGTTCGTCATGACCCACGAGGAGTACTCGTTCGTCAGCTCGCGCCTCATCAAGGAGGCGGCGGCGCTGGGGGGCGACGTCAGCTCGTTCGTCCCGCGCGAAGTCGAGAAGTGGCTGAAGAAGAAGTACGGGACGGAGACGAAGTCGAAGAAGAAAGACTAGCGGGAGAAATGAGGAAGGGGGAAGCTGGAATACGGAATGGAATCAGGAATGTTGAATCCGGAATTCCGAATTCCGAATTCCGGTTTCCATTCCCGATTCCATCTTCCCGCTTCCGGATTATCCCCTAGTCCACCGACTCGATGAAGTCGTCCGTCTGCAGATCATCGAGCGTCATGGGCGCGACCGCCTCGCACACCGAGTGCCAGTTCGAGAGGGTCTTCACGACGAGCCGGCCGATGACCTTGCTCTGGCGGCGCACTTCGAAGTGCATGCCCATCTTCACGCCCTGGGACTGGCCCACCTCGATCCACGCGCCGGTGGCGTCGCCCTTGGTCTCGATGCGCTTCACCTTGCCGACGATGGAGGTCTTCAGGTCCTTGAGTTGAACCTCATCGCCCTGGGCGATCTCCGCGGTCCTCGTGCCGTCGATGATCTTGGCCGTGGAATTGTCCTTGTCGACCCGGTCCACGCGGAGCTGCGCGATCGCGCGCTTGTCCCGGTAGACGAACAGCTTGTCGGACTGCTTCAGGTTGTCCTGCGATCCCGCGTTCACGAAGTACGTGTCGCCGGTCATGCCGACGATCTTGAACTTGCGGGCCTCCGGCTTCACCCCCGGCTCGCCGCCTTCCTTCGGCTGCGGCAGGGGTTCCATCTTGCGGTTCGCGACGACGGAGTCCCCGTACTTCATCTTCTCCGGGTCGCCGTCGATGATCTTCAGCTTGGATTGCGTGGAGCGGGCCGAGGCGACGAACTTCTCGAATTCCGCCTTGCCCAGCAGCTCGTGGCGCGGGGGCTTCCCGTCGCCGTCCCGCACCGTGCGGATCACCTCGAAAACCCAGCCTTCCTTGACGCCGTCGTCCTCCCCGAGGCCCACGATGAGGAAGCGATGCTCCGGAACGACGGTCAGGATCTTGCCGTGGACCGGCGTGGTCGGGCCCGGGTCGCTCGAATGGGTGTCGCGCGCCACGGGCGGGGCGTCGGCGGGGACGCCGCCCCGGCTTCCGCCGTTCGCGATCATCTTCTTCAGGCGCGAGATCATCTCCGCCGCCTCGAGGCTGAAACGCTCCAGGTTCTCCACCTGCTTCTGGAGGTCCGCTTTTTCACGCTCCAGGGCCTCGATCCGCTTCGTCAGTTCCTCGAGCTTCTTCGCGGTGTCGTCCTGCGGCGGGACGTCCTGGGGAGCGGCGAGCGACAGGAGGGTGGCTACGACAAGGCACATCATGGGCGATCTCCTACAGGCCGGTATCGGGGGCCGCTAATATAGACGTCCCCACTGTGCGAATCAACTGCAGCCTCCCGGGCATCCCGGGGGAGATACCGGGTTGCCGGATGCGGGCTACCGGATGCGTCTGCTAGACTGACCCCCATGATCCGCCCGGCTCGAGCGACCCGAGACGAACTGGTGTCCAAGTACGGCCTTTCCGAGCGGCTCGCGGTCCGGATCCAGGCCCTCGCGTCGAAGGGGCTCGGCGTCACGGGAGCGGTCCTCGAAGAGGCGGCCCGCCTCCCGGCCGTCGCCGACGCGATCCTCTCCCCGGAGATCCTGGAACGGGGGGGCGAACTCGACACGGCGGCCCTCCAGCGGATCGGCCCCGGCGGCAAGTCGTTGGCGGTCGTGGACCAGGTTCTCTGCCTCCAGGAAGAGGTCCAGGCCGAGGAGCCCGCGCCCGGGAAGAAGAAGCAGGCGCTCTCGGTCCGCCGCCGGGATTCGGCGATGACGCCCTCCGCCGGCGCGCTGGGCGCCGACGAGGTGCGGCGGGCCTTTCCCGCCGATGAAATCGCGCGCCTCAAGCTGGTGCTCCTGACCGCGGTCGACCCCGCGGCGAAGGTGGAATCCCTGCGCCGCCTGGCGCTCGCCCCCGTCCCGAACGAGGAGAAGGGAGTCCTCGCCCTGCGGGCGATCGCCGATCCCTCTCCCGACGTCCGGCGCGAAGCCGCCCAGGTGCTGGAGCGCATCGGCCTCGATCCCGAGCTGGCCGAGGCGCTCCGGTCGGCGACGACGGGCACGGCGCGGCAGAAGGAGGTGGCGCTTCGCCGGATCGCCCAGGTCGGCCGGTCCGCGGGACCCACCGAGCAGTCGGTCGCCCTGGCGGCGCTCGTGTCGGCGCTCGAGTTCGAGAAGGAGCCCGAGGTCCTGAAGGAGATCCTCGCGGCGCTCTCCGCGTTCTCGGGACCGATCGCCTCCCGGCCCGAGATGGTCGCGGCGCTCGCGCGGCAGCTCGTCCGCCTCCTCGCGGAGTCCTTTCCGGCGATCTCCTCGCAGGCGCGGATCCTCCTCGACGATATGGGTTCGCTCCGGAAGCCGGACGTCCCCGCGATCCTGTGGAAGGAAGTCGAGGGGGTGGGCGACCGTCGGCTCCGGACGTTCTTCCTCGAGGCCCTTTTCGCCCATCCGCTTCCCAAGGAGCTGGACCGGACGCTCTGCCGCCTTGCGGCCGAGGACCTCTCCGTGCGGCCCCTCGAGGACCTGGAATCCCGCCGCCTCGCGGACGCCCTCCGGCTGCGGGGCAACATCGCCCTCGAGGCCCTGCTCGAGGCCGTGCCTTCCCTCAAGGAGGAGGCGCGCGCCCTGCTCCTGCCCGTGCTGGACACGGTCGCCGTGGGCCCGGACATCCACGCCCGGCTTCGCAACCGGACCGCCGAGTATTTCCTGCAGGCGCTGCGCGAAGGGAGCCGGCCCCTCCGGACCGGGATCCTCGAGGCCCGGCTGGTCGCGCATCCCGACCTCGATGCCGCCCTCAAGCGCAAGTTCGCGGCCGATTTCATCGCGAACCTGCACGCCTACAAGGCGCCCCGGATGCACGATCTCACCGCGGGCGCGATCCGGAGAATCGGACTGGCGGCGGAGGAATCGCTCGTCCAGGCGATCCGCAAGTCGTCGCACGCCGAAGAGCTGGACCTGTCGGCGCGGCTCCTGGCCGAGATCGCGGGCGAGGAGAAGGAGGACGCCGACGCGGTCGCCCGGATCGTGGGATTCCTCCGGTCGGACGAGGTGGGACAGCGCCTGGGGTTCGGCCCGGCGGTGAGATCGTCCGGCCGCGCCGCCGGCAGCACCGCGGCGCCCGCGGAACTGGTCGCCTCGCTTCTCGTCGAATACGGGGCGCGCCTCGGGAACAATCCCTACGGCACCGACCTCGTGGCCGCGCTCGGATGGCTCGCGTCGTCGCCGTCCGCGGATCCCGCGCGCGCCTCGGACGTCGCCCTCAAGTACATGGACCTGCTCGACAGCCCCATGCCGGACGTCCAGATGGACCAGACGAGGAACGACGAAGGCGTGCACCTGATCTTGGGCGTCCAGACGGGGGTCTACACCGAACTGATCCCCGAGTTGGTGGCGGGGCTTCGCCGGATCCTCCAGGCGGGACGGCTCGCCCCGGGCGTCCGCAGCCGGATCGTGGAACGGCTCTGCATCCGCTACGCGGCCGTCGCGGAATACCGCGAGGTGTGGGCCCCCGGCAACATCGCCGAGCTGGGAGAACTCCTGGGGGCGGCGGCCTCCTCGCCGGGAATCGATCCGGCGTCGCGGCACCGGCTCATCCAGGCGCTTCGGGCGAATCTCCGGAACCTGGGAACCGTGAGGGTGCTCGCGGAGGTCTTCTCGAGGTCCGACGAGGACGAGAAGCGCTACCTCGAAACCTTGGAGGAGTTCGCCGGGGAGGTGCTTTCGTACCTGGATCGTCCGGAATACCGCGAACGCGAGGACCAGCGGATCCTGGTGGAGGCCCTGGGCCGCGTCGCCGGGAACCGCCGCCTGGCCGGCGATCGCGCGGAAAGCGAGCGCCGCCGGGAGCGGATCGTCGACCTGCTTCTCGAACACGCGTCCTGGCTGAGGGAGGCGCGGCCGCTCCTGCGGGTGCTGGGGGAGAACGCCAACGTCCCGAAGGCCCTTCGAAGCCGGGCGAAGATGGGAGGCGCATGACGCCGCCCCTCGTTTTCACGGCGGAGACCAACATCGCCGAGGCGATGGAGTCCGACCCCCGGGTCGTGGAGGCCTTCCGGGCGCTCGGACTTCGCTGCCCCGGCCGGACCCCGAAACGGGAATGGTGCGTCGCGGCGGAGAAGGAGACGCTCGCCGACGCGGCGCTCTTCCACGAGATGGACCTCGAGCCGATCCTCCGCGCGCTCAACGAACTCCGGATCCCCGGGAAACCCTGATCCGTGTCCGGGACGCTCTCCGAAAGGCTCTCCACGCCCCTTCGCTTCCTGAAAGGGGTCGGGCCCCGGCGCGCCGAGAGCCTCTCCGCCGCCGGCCTCGCCACGGTCTACGACCTCCTCACGTGGTACCCGCGCCGGCACTATGACCGCCGGACGCTGACGCCGATCGCGACGGCGCGCGTCGGCGAGGTCGAGACGCTGCAGGGCCGGGTGACCTCGATGCGCACGGAGCGCACGCGCCGGCGCGGACTCGAGATCTTCCGGCTCACGCTCGACGATGGATCGGGCCGGATTGAGGCCATCTGGTTCGGCCGGCGCCACCTCGATTCCGCGTTCCAGGAGGGCGACGAGGTCATTGTCTCCGGCAAGGTCGAGGAGTACGGGACGCTGCAGATCCGGCCGGACGAGTTCGAGATCGTCGGCGGGGAAGGCTACGAACCCATCCACGCGGCGGGGCTCGTTCCCGCGTACCGGCCGATCGCCGGGTTCGGGAGGAAGGCGCTCCGGCGGCTGATCCACGAGGCGGTGAAGGAGTTCGCGGACGCGGTCCCCGAGTCGCTGCCCGAGGAGCTCCGGCGCCGCCGCGGGTTGGCGGGAATCGCCGCTTCGCTCAAGGCCATCCACTTCCCGGCGGACGAGGCGGACAAGGAGCGCGCGCGCCGCCGGCTCGCCTACGACGAATTCCACCTCCACGAGCTCGCGCTGGCCCTCAAGCGGCACGGGCTCCGGCAGTCGCGGATCGGCCGGCCGCTCCGGATCGACGACCGGCTCCACGCCCGCATCCACCTGCGCTTCCCGTTCACGCTGACCGGGGCCCAGGCGCGGGTCATCGGCGAAATGCGGAGGGACCTGGCGGCCGACCGGCCGATGAACCGGCTGCTCCAGGGGGACGTCGGTTCCGGCAAGACGATCGTCGCGGCGTACGCTGTCCTCGCGGCGGTGGGCAACCGGCGCCAGGCCGCGATCCTGGCTCCGACGGAGATCCTGGCCGAGCAGCACGCGCGCACGTTCCGGTCGATCCTGCGCGGCTCGAAAGTTCGCGTCGGCTTCCTGGGCGGGGGCCTGAGGGGCAAGGCGGGCGCCGAGCTGCGGGCGTCGGTGGCGGCCGGGGAGATCGACCTCGTGATCGGCACGCACGCCGTGCTGGAGAAGGACGTGGCGTTCCGCGATCTCGCGGTCGCGGTGATCGACGAGCAGCAGAAATTCGGGGTCGCCCAGAGGGCGGCGCTCCGCCACAAGGGGGAGCGTCCCCACGTTCTCGTCATGACCGCCACGCCCATTCCCCGGACGCTCGCGTTGACCCTGTTCGGGGACCTCGATCTGTCGGTCCTGGACGAGCTGCCGCCGGGGCGCCGCCCGGTGACGACGCTCTTCCGGCCCGAGTCGAAGCGCACGGAGGAGATGGCCTTCATCGGGCGGCTCCTGAAGGAGGGGAGGCAGGCGTACTGGGTGTCGCCCCTCGTGGACGAATCGGAGAAGCTCGACCTGGAATCGGCGGTCCGCCTCCACGCGAAGCTGGTCAAGGACCTGGCGCCGCACCGCGTCGCCCTGCTCCACGGGAGGATGAAGGGACCCGAGAAGGAAGCGGTCATGGCGTCCTTCCGGAGCGGCGAGACGCGCGTCCTCGTATCCACCCTGGTGATCGAGGTGGGCATCGACGTGCCGGACGCGACGCTCATGGTCGTCGAGAACGCGGAGCGGTTCGGCCTCTCCCAGCTTCACCAGTTGAGGGGGCGCATCGGGCGCGGGACCAAGGAGGGCTACTGCCTCCTGTTCGGCGAACCGAAATCGGACGAGGCGCGGGAGCGGATCCGGGCGTTCACGGCGACGACGGACGGATTCAAAATCGCGGAAGCGGACCTGAAGCTGCGGGGCCCGGGCGACTTCCTGGGGACGCGCCAGAGCGGCCTGCCGGAGTTCCGGATCGCGGACCTCCTGGGCGACGCGGTCCTGCTGTCGTGGGCCCGCGAGGACGCGTTCGCCCGAATCGAACGAGACCCGCAACTTGCGGGGGAGGGAGGGGGGGCCCTGAAAGCGCTCCTGGGCGACCAGCTGAAGACGCGGGCGTCGATGGCCACCGTGGGATGATGGGAGCGAAACTCCCCCTCCTTGCGAGCCTGGGGTGGTCGTGTTACGTTCTGGTTCCCCATGGCGCTCCTGGATGTCCACCAAGTAACCAAGATCTACGGCGGCCGTCGCGTCGTCGACGGCGTCTCGCTCGAAGTCAACGCCGGCGAGGTCGTCGGCCTGCTCGGGCGCAACGGGGCGGGCAAGACGACGACGTTCCGGATGGTGGTGGGCCTCGTGCGCGCCAATTCGGGCCGCATCTCCTTCAAGTCGAAGGAGGTGACGCGCCTGCCGATCTACCGCCGCGCCCGCATGGGGATGGGATTCCTGCCCCAGGAGCCGTCCGTGTTCACGCGGCTGACGGTGCAGGACAACCTCATCGCGATCCTCGAGACGACCCGGATCCCGGCCGTGGACCGCCAGCCGCGCGCGCGGGCCCTGCTCGAGGAGTACGGCCTCCTGCGCCTCGCGGGCCAGCGCGCCTACACGCTGTCGGGCGGCGAGGAGCGGCGGCTGGAGATCTGCCGCGCGCTCATCACGAACCCGTCGATCATCCTCCTCGACGAGCCCTTTTCCGGCGTCGATCCCATCGCCGTCTCGGAGCTCCAGCAGTTCATCACGCGGCTCAAGGTGCGCGGGATCGGGGTGCTCCTGACCGACCACAACGTGCGCGAGACGTTCGCCATCTGCGACCGCGCGTACATCATCACGGACGGGCGCGTCATCTGCCACGGGCCGCCGGACGAGATCGTGGCCGATCCGCAGGTGCGGAAGTACTACCTCGGCGAGAATTTCAGGATGCCGCCTCGACACGGCGACGACGGGGCGGGCTCATGAGCGCGAGCTCCTTCGGCTATGTCCTGGCCGGGATCATGCTCGCGGGCCTCGCGGCCTCGGCGGTCCTCTTCGAGCGGGAGCACCGGCGGACCGGGGCGGCGTTCTTCCTGGCGTGGTTCGTCCCGGGGGCGGGGCACCTGCTTCTCGGCCGGCCGGTCAAGGCGGCGGTCCTCTTCCTGATCCTGTCCACGCTCTACGTCACGGGCCTCTGGCTCAGCGGCTGGAAGCTGGTCTCGTTCGACGACAACCCGTTCTACTACGTGGGCCAGTTCGGGTCGGGGATCACGATGGCGCTCGGACGGCTGCTGGCGGAACCCAAGGGCTATCCGAGCGACGCGTTCCCCACGAAGTGGATCGATCCCGCGATGCTCTACGTGTGCGTGGCCGGCCTGCTGAATGTCGTCGTGACCGTGGGGGTCTTCGACGCGGCGCGCCCGCCGCACGCTCCGGAGAAGGCGGGGGAAGCGAAGTGAGCGAATCCTATCTCTGGTTCTATTTCCCGCTCGTCGTGGCGATCATGGCGGTGCTCGAGATCTGCCGCCACGACGACCCCAAGGTGATCGTGAAGCGGTCCCTCGTCAATGCCGGGATCCTCACGCTCGTGCTCTTGTGCGGAGCGGTCGTGTTGCACATCTTTGGAGAGTACCTGTAGTTCGCATCCGGCATCCAGCAGCAGGCATCAGGGTGATGTCGATGCCCCTGATGCTTGCTACCTGCTACCTGCTACGGCCTCACCGGATCAACCGCAGGGATCGTGACAGGGGCCAGCAGACCGCGAACGCCCGCCCGATGATGAACCGCGCTTCGACGAACGGGAACGGTTCGGGCCGCTTCTCGCCGTTCACCGCGATGTCGTCCCATTGGATCACCTGCTCATGGCCGTGGAGGTCGGCGCCGACGTAGATGTAAGGCGCGGGCTTCCCGGTGCGGCGCGCCCAGGCCTCCACCATCTCGGGGCGTCCCTTCTCCAGGCTCTCGAATTCGATCCGGCGGCCGTCCTTCAACTCGACCACGTGCCGCTTCCAGACGCGGCCGTCGTGGCTGTTGTTCACGTTGTCGCCGAGCATGAAGTAGGAATCCCTCGGAATCTCCAGCGGGTCCCTGCGGGTGAGCGGATGCAGGAGGTCGTCCTTCTTCGCCTTGTACTGGATGTCCTGGCCCACCCAGAGCTTGGAGAGCGTGAATTCCACGCCTTCGGCCCCGAACAGGAGGCCGTCCTCTTGAGGCTTCGGCTCCGCCTCATCCAGGGTCTCCTGGAAGACGAATTCGCATTGCTTCCGGCCGTTGAAGAGCACGAACGCCTGGCCGTCGAACACCATGAACTCGACGTGGACGGGCGTGCCGACGGGGAAGGCGGGCGTCTCCAGGGCGTGCGACGTGCCGGCCTGGAGAAGGGCGGACCCTCCGGCCGGATTCAAGCTGAGCTCGAACGGACCGAAGTCGTGCTCGATGCGGATCCAGAACCGGCCCGACCCGCCCCGCAAGGTCACGTCGCCCTCGAAGAGGATGTCGTTCACGGACTCCTTGTAGGACCCCCCGCCGAGGTGACCGTCGCTGATTTCGCGGCCGATCCACATCACCGACCCCGGCCCGCCCCCGTTCAGGGCGCCCTCGCGGATCGTCGCCTTCGTCTCCCGGTCCGCCGTGAAGTGGTCTTTGAAATACTCCCCGCTCTGGAGGAGCGGCCGGTCCTCGCGATTCCACGACCGGATCCATAGCGAGCGCTGCACGAGGAGGGACTTGCGGCGGATCCGGAATACCCGGTCGGCCGATCCGTCTGGAAGCGTGTAGACGTTGCCCCGGAAGAGCATGAACTTCTCGCCCGGCAGCCCGACGACGCGCTTGATGTAGTTCTTCATCGGGTTCAACGGGAACTTGAAGACGACGGGCTCGAAGCGGCCCACGTCCTGCACGGCGTACGTGAGTTTCGTGACCATGATGCGGTCGCCGCCGTGGTCCCGGGCATCGCCGAGGAGCGTCGGCTCCATGGAGCTCGACGGGATCTTGAAGACCTCGACGCAGAAGCAGCGGATGACGAGGGCCATGATGAACGCGACCGCGATCGCCTCGACGTTCTCCTTGAGCCAGGCGAGGGGATGCTCCGGATCCTCGAGCTTCGCGGACTTGGCGGAGTCGGTGGCGCGGAAGCGCTCGTGCGTCAGGAAGGCGTAGACGACGAAATACCCCGCGGCGGGGACCGCCAGGAGGGTGACGCCGTTGCGGAGGACGAAGAGGATGCCGATGGCCATGCCGGCCAGGGCGAACGCCTCGGCGAGGCGCTTGGCCCAGCCGCACCCGAGGGCGAGGGCGGCCGGGGGACCGCCGGCCAGGACGACGCCGGCGAGCGCCAGCACGAAGCCGGGGGTCTGCCCCGCGCGCCACGCCGACACGGCCGCGGCGGCCGGCCAGAG
>DASRJF010000043.1:0-5957 GCA_035649615.1 Planctomycetota bacterium
CGGTCACGTTCGTATCATTGAGGCGTCGAAGTGAAGGTGCTAAGCTGTTTCGAACTTATCCGGAGAATTCACACATGCGCCTGATGTCTCTCTCGCTCGCCATCGTCCTGCTCGCCGCCGCCGCCCCGATCCAGGAAGGCGAGAAGGTCAAGATCGAATGGAAGTTCAAGAAGGGCGAGTCCTTCCGGTACGAGATGTCCATGAAGAACGACATGGACATCGGCGGGATGGAGATCGACCAGGAAATGATCATGGGCCAGGCGTTCGAGGTGACCGACGTGTCCGAGGACGGCACCGGGACGCTGAAGATGACCTACGACCGCATCAAGTTCAAGATGGACGGTCCGATGAGCACCGACTTCGACTCCGACAAGGACAAGAAGGGCGAGGACATGTTCGGGGCGATCTTCGGGGCCATGGTCGGCAAGTTCCTGACCCTTCAGCTGAACCGCAAGGGCGAGATCGTCAAGATCGACGGCATGGCCAAGATGATGGACGAGATCGTCAAGGCCCTCCCGGAGGAGTTCCAGGGGATGGCCGGGATGGTCAAGGGCCAGATGAACGACGACTACGCCAAGAGCATGGTCCAGATGAGCTTCGGATTCCTGCCGAAGGACGCCGTCGCCAAGGGCGACACGTGGGACACCTCCTCGAACACCGTGGTCGGCGGCCTCGGCAAGGCGGACCTCAAGGGGAAGTCGACGCTCAAGGAGATCCAGGGCAAGGAAGCCGTGATCACGCAGGATTTCAAGCTCGAGTTCAAGGCCGACGAGGGCGGCGGCGGGCCCATGGGGCCGGTGGAGGTCTCGCCGACGAAGACGAAGGGCGAGCTGGTCTGGCTGCTCGAAGAGGGCCGGATGAAGTCCTCGAAGAGCTCCTCGACGATGGAATTCCAGGCGGGCGGGCAGGACGCCACGATGACCACCAAGATGGAGATGAAGCTCGCGCCGCGCGAGAAGACGACCCCCACCCCGGGCGGGGAGAAGAAGGAGCCTCCGAAGGAAGCGCCGCCCAAGGACAAGTGAGCTTCAAGCTTCAAGCTTCAAGCTCCAAGCCAGAGACTCCTGCGCGAATGCGGCCCCCATTCCGTGTGAATCCGTCCACGGGGCTTAAAGCTTAAAGCCTAGAGCTTAAAGCTGGCCTAAGAGCCCAACTTCTCGAGGAACTTCTTCGCGGCCTTGTCGTCCGGCCGCTTCTTGATCACCCTCTCGAACAGGTCCTTCGACTTCGCGCGATCCTCCGAGAAGTAGCGCTCGTGCCCCAGGAGGAGCAGGGCGTCCGCGTCGTCCCCGCGCGCCTCCAGCGACTTCACCAGCTTCTCCCAATCCTCCGGCTTCGCGTGCAGGGCCTCCTTGGCGCTGTGGTCCCGGTCGAGCCACGTCGGGAGCCGCTCGATTCCCCGCCGCAGGTCCTCCGCGGCCTCCTTGATCTTCCCCTGGGAGGCGCGCACGCGCGACAGGAGGACCGACGCCATCCGGGGCGCCTCGGCGGTCGCCTCCCACGTCGAGGCCCGCAGGGCGGGGGACTTGGATTCCGCTTCCGCGAGGGCGTCCTCGGCCTCTTCCAGCGAGCCGTTGCGGGCGCACTCGATCCCCAGGTTCACGAGCTCCGTCGCCTCGTTCGACACGGCCGAGACGACCAGCGCGGCGCGATCGATGGAGTACCGGAGCGCCACCAGGCGCTTCGCGTCGTCCTTTTCCGCGGCCGCGCGCTTCCGGCCCCGCTCCAGCTGGTTCTGGACGCGCCGGAGATCGGACGACCGCGTCTCCAGCTCCGTCACCGCTTTCGAGATCCGGTCGATCGCCAGGGCCCCGATCGCCGCCTGCGCCTTGGCGTCGCCCGCCCGCTCGGCCACCGACCCGAAGGCCTTGGCCTGTTGAAGGCATTCGCCGGCCGCCCCCAGCGTGAACTTCTCCTCGAGGGCGGCGCACGCCGCCACGATGCGGTCGAGCTCCGCCTGGAGGTCCTTGACCGGATCCTGGGCCGGTTCCTGCGCCAGGACCGCCGCCGCGAGCAAGAGTGAGATCATGTTTCCTCCGGCTGACCCCCCTTCGCCCCTTTCGGGGCTTCGGGTGGCAAGCAGCTGATGATAACTTGCCCCGTGGGCCGGGCTGGGTTACGATTGAGATACGAGAAACGGGCGCCTCCCGCGCGCGTTTCTCGTTTCGTTTCCCCGAGGTACCCATGGACGACAGAGTCCCGATGACCCGCCGCGGCTACGAGCAGGCGAAGGACAAGCTGGACCGGCTCAAGAACGTGGAGCTTCCCCGCCTCGAGAAGGCGCTCGGCGACGCCCGCGAGATGGGGGACATCTCCGAGAACTCGGAATACGAAACGGCGCGGCACGAGATCGGGATCACCGAGACCCAGATCGCCGAGCTGACGGACAAGATCGCCCGCGCGGAGATCATCGAGGCCTCGAACGCGAACGAGATCACGATCGGGGCCCTCGTGAAGGTGACGGACCTCGATTCCAAGCGGCCCGACGAGTTCATGATCGTGGGCGAGGGGGAGACCCGCACCGACATCGACACCGTGTCGGTCAGCTCGCCGCTCGGGATGGCGCTCCTGGGCAAGAAGTCGGGCGACCTCGCCGAAGTCGACGCCCCGCGCGGCCGGCTCCGCTACAAGATCGTCTCTTTCAAGTACGAATAGGCATGGCGGGTTACAAGGGGCACGCGCGGTCCGGGATTGACGCGAAGCGGCCCAGGATCGAGACGATCGCCAACCAGTTCCCGGCCTACACGGTCACGATTTCCGACCCCGAGTACAACGCGATCTGCCCGAAGACCGGCCTGCCCGACTTCGGGACGATCACGATTTCCTACGAGCCGGACCGCCGCATCATCGAGCTCAAGTCGCTGAAAATGTACATGACCGCCTTCCGCAACGTGGGTATCTTTTACGAGAACGCCGTCAACGTCATCCTGCGCGACCTCTCGAAGGCGTGCGACCCCGTCTGGATGACCGTGACGGGGGAGTTCAACGCCCGCGGGGGCCTCCGTTCCAAAGTCGAGGCCCGCTACGACCGCCCCTGAGAGGAGTGCCGAAGTGCTGCGGTGCGGAAGAGAGGACTTCAGCACGTCGGCACGTCCGCGCGTCCGCCCTTCCCTCCGGCACGTCGCGATCCTGGCGGCCCTCGTGCTCCTGGGCCCCGCCTGCCACCGCGAAGAAAAGACTCCGGACAATTTCTTCGACCCGGGCGACTTCAACGCCGACGGGCGGGCGGATGTCGCCGTGGGCGCGCCTCTCGACGACGCGGGAGGCGCCGGGGCGAACCGGGGTCGCGTCTATGTCTATCCCGGCCCCCTGTCCGCGGCGCCCATCATCCTGAACGGCGCGGAGGACGACGCCCGGTTCGGGTTTTCCGTCGGGCCCGCCGGCGATTTCAACGGCGACGGATTGTCGGACCTGGTGGTGGGCGCGCCCCTCGACGACGCGGACGGGGACACGGTCGACAGCGGCGACAACCGGGGCCGGGTCTTCGTCTTCCTCGGCGGAACCTCCTTTCCGGCGGGCATCATCACGCTGAACGGCACGGAGCCCGGGGGGCAGTTCGGCTTCAGCGTCGCGCGGGCCGGGGATGTTGACGGCAATGGGGCGGAGGACCTGATCGTCGGGGCGCCCTTCGAGGACGCCGGCGGGACCGACCGCGGCCGGGCCCACCTCTTCCTCGGGGGGGAGACTCCCTCGACGACCCCGTTCATCTCCTTTTCCGGCACCGAGGACCAGGGCCGGTTCGGGTTCGCCGTGAGCTCGGCCGGGCTCCTCAATACGGACGGTTTCTTCGACTGGATGATCGGCGCGCCCGGGGACGACAGCGATGGGGACACCACGTCCGACAGCGGCCTGGACCGGGGGCGCGTCTTCATCTACCGCGGGTCGTCCTTCCCGGACAGCACGGTCGACACGGTGATCAACGGCGCCGAGGATTTCGGGGAGCTGGGGACGTCGGTGTCGGACCTGGTCGACATCAACGGCGACGGCACGGACGACATCGTTGCGGGCGCCCCCTTCGAGGACGGGGACGGCAACACGGCCACCAACGTCGCGCCTTTCCGGGGCCGCGCCTACCTGTTCTTTGGCAGCGCGCTGGCGGGGGTGTCGACCATCAGTTCGTTCAGCGCCAGCCGGATCTTCACCGGCGTCGAGGACGGGAGCCAGTTCGGCGCGCGGGTGGCGCGCCTCGGCGACATCAACAGCGGCGGGGCGGATGATCTCTTCATCGGGGCGCCCCTCGATGACGCGGACGGCAACGCCACCGACGAGGCGGTGGACTGCGGCCGCGGGTTCGTCTACTTCGGCGGGGCCGCGATGGACACGGCGGCCGATGTGATCATCGCGGGGACCGAGGCGGGCGGCCGGCTCGGATCGTGGGCCGGGTCGGGCGGCGACGTCGATGCCGACGGCGACCGCGACTTCGCCGTGGGCGCGCCGGGGGACGACGTCGACGGCAACTTGACCGAGGACGGCCTGAACCGCGGCCGGGTCTTCTTCTTCAAGGGCGGGGGCGCCGTGGATGGCAGTGCGGACGCCTCCCTCGAGGGGGGCCTCGAGAACGGCGCCGAGGCCGGGACCTCCGGCGCGTGAGCGTTCCCTCGGAGCCGGCTTCCCGCCGCGAGATTCGCGCCTGGGCCCTCTACGACTTCGCCAATTCGGCGTTCGCAACGACGATCCTGGCCGTCATCTTCCAGCGCTACCTCACGGGCACTGGCGATAAGGGTCTCGGAGCGCCGGATTCGGTGTGGGGCTACGCCGTGTCCGCGGCGACCATCCTTTCGGCGGTGATGCTCCCCGTCCTGGGCGCCGTCTGCGACTACACGGCTTCCAAGAAGAAGTGGATGCTTCGATTCTGGTTGCTCGGAGTCGCGGGATCGACAGCCCTGTTTATTCCGGTTACGTGGCCCGCCGCCGTCGCGATCTTCATGCTCGCGCTGATCGGGTTCGAGGCGAGCACGGCGATCTACAACGGATTCCTGCCCGAGATCGCCCCGGGCGCCGAATCGACGCGGGTTTCCTCCTTCGGCTGGGCCTTCGGGTACCTGGGCGGCGGACTCCATCTCGTCGTCACGCTGGTCCTGTTCACGTGGCCCCATTGGTTCGGACTCAAAGGCATGGGCCCCGCCCTCGCGGCGTTGGGCAGTGTCGGGATCTGGTGGTTCATCTTCGCCATCCCCACCTTCCGGATCTTGAGGGAGCGGGCCGTTCCCCGTCCCGTGCCCGAAGGAATGACGCTCGTCGGGGCGGGCTTTCGCAAGGTGGCCAAGACGGTCGCCAACATCCGGCGCTATCCCACGCTGGCGAAGTTCACCATCGCCTATCTCCTCTTCAGCGACGCCATCCAGACGGTGATCGTGATGTCCTCCCTGTTCGGCCTCAAGGTGCTGGGCATCAGCGACCGCGAGATGATCCTGTGCTTCCTCATGATCCAATTCGTGGCGGCGGCGGGGGCTTTCGGCTTGGGCCGCCTCGCCCGGGTGATCGGCGACAAGAGGACCCTGGCGGCGGGGCTGGCGGTCTGGATCGCGGTGGTCATCTGGGGGGCTCTCGTGCGGAGCCGTTGGGAATTCTGGGCCTTGGGCGCCGTGGTGGCCCTCGTCATGGGAGGGACCCAGGCGATCGCCCGATCGCTGCTCTCCAAATTCACGCCGCCGTCGAGCGCGGCGGAGTTCTTCGGCTTCTATTCGATCGTCGGGAAATTCGCGTCGGCGCTGGGGCCGGCGATGTACAGCGTCGTCATGGACCTGTCGCGATCCCGGGGCGCCTCGGAAGGGGGGAGCTTCCGCATCGCCTCCCTGTCGGTGGGCATCTTCTTCATCGCGGGACTCGTCATCCTGTTGAGGGTGAACGAATCGCGCGGAGTGGCCGAGGCGGAAGCCGAGGAGCGCCGCCTAACGGCCGGGGCGGAAGGGAACCAGGTCCAGTGACGGTGCACGCCCCGCCACGAGATCCGCAAC
>DASRJF010000044.1:0-3180 GCA_035649615.1 Planctomycetota bacterium
CAGGTGAAGCCGACCTGGGAGGCCCACGTCTCGCTCGGCAAGTGGTGCAAGAGCAAACTCCTTCCCGAGAAGGGCCGGGAGCACTACCAGATCGCCCGGACCCTGCGCGTCGAAAAGCTCGTGACCGAAATCGCCGCGGGAAAGCTGAGGCCCCAGGACGAGGTCGAGCATCGGCTGAAGATCGCGAAGTGGTGCGAGAAGGACCTGGGGCTCTTCAACGAGGCGAAGGAGGAATACACGATCGCGTACGGCATCAAGCGCGTGCTCCTGGGCGAGGACGCCACGCCGGACATCCACTACCGGCTCGGCAAGTGGTGCGAGGAGGTCGAACTGGACGACTTCGCCCTCGCCAACTACGAGAGCGCGCTCGAGCTGAACCCGAAGCACTCGCAGGCGAAGTCGGCCGTGCACAAGATCAAGACCTCCGGCGCCTACATGCTCCGGTCGCTCGTCGACTACTACGACAAGACCGGCCGCGCCTGGCACATCTCCGTCACGATCGAGGAGCCGGTGTCCAAGGACTTCATCGAGAAGTGGCGCGACAAGATCCAGAAGCTCTCCGACTACGTCTGGAACATCACCGAGGGCCAGTTCTTCATCGCGACGTGCGAGATCGAGGACGACGCCAGCGACGGGAAGATCATCGTCGAGAAGGGGAAGCTCGACTGGGGCGGCATGGACAACAAGGAAGGCAACGGCGTCCTCGCCTACTGCGCCGGGTCGGGCTCGTCCGGATGGGAGGTCCACTCCCCGGGGCTCGCCGGCGTGAGCGTCCTCGCCCACGAGATCTTCCACGGCGTCTTCGGCCTGCCCGACGAGTACTACCAGACCCCGATGTGCGAGTGCGTGATGCGCTCCGCGCCCAATCCGCAGATGCTCTGCTGGGGGGAAAGGCACACCCCCGGCGGCTCCAACCGCGGCCCGCCGGGATCGGAAGGCAAGGACTGCTGGCAGATCATCAAGGACCGGCCGGAGTTCAAGGGCACGCCGACCCAGCCCAACAAGGAATGGATCTGGGGCGAGGGCGGGTTGGACAAGCAGGCCCAGAATCCCAAGAACGAGTCGGGCCACGCCGAGGGGCCGCGCAACCCGGGCGGCGAGCTCCGCTGGCAGCGGATGGCCGTGAAGGAACCCCCGAAGACCGTCTTCCAGATCCTCGACAAATAGCCGGGGTGAGACTCCAGACTTCCGACTTCAGACTTCGGTTCGTGAACTGAAGTCTGAAGTCCGCAGTCTGACAACTAACCAAGGGAGTCCCAATGCCCAAGTCCGCCACGTTCACGACCTCGCGCGGCGACATCGTCGTCGAACTCTTCGACAAGGAGACGCCCGCGACGGTCGCCAACTTCGAGAAGCTCGCGGCGAAGGGCTTCTACAACAACCTGAAGTTCCACCGCGTCATCTCGGACTTCATGGTCCAGGGCGGCTGCCCCCAGGGCACGGGCACCGGCGGCCCCGGGTACCAGACCGAGTGCGAGATCAAGCCGGGGATCAGGCACGAGCGCGGCTCGCTCGCCATGGCCCACGCGGGGACGTGCAAGCACGACAAGAAGACGGGCGCGAAGACCTCGGGGAAATGCTCGAACGGCTCGCAGTTCTACATCACCCACAAGGCGACAGACTGGCTGGACGGCGTGCACACCGTGTTCGGACGGGTCACGACGGGCCAGGACGTGGTGGACTCCATCAAGCAGGGCGACGCCCTGGTGAAGGTCGTAGTGAAATGAGTCGGGCCCTCCCCTGATGCCTGCTACTTGATGCCTGCTACTTCTTGATTTTCGTATCCTTGTACTTCTTCAGCCTGTCTTCGAGCTTGTCCTGCACATCCTTGGGTTTCACCTTCGCGGTCAGTTCATAAATCCCGATCCGCTTCGGCTCCGGGAAGCGGGGATCCACGAAGCCGATCGCGGGGAGCGAGAGGTACTGGTACTTCTCCTTGAGCGGGTCCTTCTCGTCGTTCGTCGCCGCGAGCTCGACCCAGATGAACTTGTCGACGCGGGCCTGGCCCGCGAGCTTCACGATCCGGTCCTGCGCGGCGGCGAGGTCCTCGTCCGCGGCGTGGAAGTAGAGCGCGAGGGGCCGGGGCTCGTCCTTCGCGCGCTCCACGGCGGCCTCGATCGAGCTGAGCCACAGCACGTCGCGGCCCGGGAAGCGCTTCGCGGCCTTGTCCAGCTCGGCGGCCACGTCCGCCGGCTCGCGCGCCATGATCTCGGCGTGGGTCTTCCCGTCGGGCTCGAGGATCGCCAGCATGGGGAAGCCGGTGACCTTGAGGCGCGAGCGCAGGTCCGCGTGCGCCTTGTCGTCGGGGCACTCCAGGAGGATCGGGAAGAGGCGCTTCGAGGCCGCGATGACCTCGGAGGCCGAGAACGCGCCCGCGTCGAGCGCCTTGCAGGGCGTGCCGCCGTCGGTGAAGTACAGGAACATCGCGCGCTGCTCGAGGCGCGCGCGCCGTTCGGCCGCCGCCGGGTCCTTCAGCCACGCGACGCGGCCCCCCGGCGAAGCGGGCGGATCCTGGAGGAAGACCGCCGCGGCCGCGACCAGCAGGATCGTTTTCATGTCGCCAGTATAATGAACGACGTTGATCGCGTCACGGAACCCCATTGCTGGAAGCGGGGAGCCGATTTTGGTACAGTTCCGCGTCCGCAGGCACGATCGTCGAGTTAGGAGAGAGTCATGACCACACAAAACACGCGCCGCGATGCCGTTCGCGCCGTCGCCGACAATCACACGCCCGCGCCCACGGTCGACTACAAGCGCCCGATCACCGAGTTCTACGGCGAGAACGTCTTCGGCATGGCCGTCCTGCGGGAGAGCCTGCCGAAGAAGGTCTTCCAGTCGCTCCTGCGCACGGTCGACCACGGCGAGAAGCTCGACCCGGTCCACGCCGACACGATCGCCAACGCGATGAAGGACTGGGCGATCGCGCGCGGCGCCACCCACTACACGCACTGGTTCCAGCCGATGACCGGCCTCACCGCCGAGAAGCACGACTCGTTCGTCGTCTACACCGGCGACGGCAAGGCCATCGCGGAGTTCTCGGGCAAGACGCTCATCCAGGGCGAGCCCGACGCGTCGAGCTTCCCCTCGGGCGGCATCCGCGCCACGTTCGAGGCGCGCGGCTACACCGCGTGGGACCCGACGAGCCCCGCGTTCATCATGGAGAGCGCGAACGGGAAGACG
>DASRJF010000045.1:0-5287 GCA_035649615.1 Planctomycetota bacterium
ACGGCGGCCTCGGCTCGGCGTGGGACTACGGCCCGCTCGGCGTGGAGATGAAACGGAACGTCAAGGACCTGTGGTGGCGCGACAACGTCCACCGGCGCCACGACATGGTCGGCCTCGACGCCGCGATCACGATGCACCCCAGGGTGTGGGAGGCGAGCGGCCACGCGTCGAACTTCGCCGACCCCTTCACCGGGTGCGTGGACTGCGGGCGCTATTACCGCGCCGACCAGGTCGGCGACGCCCAGAAGAACAGCAAGTGGGTGCAGGCGGTCCGGAAGCTGCTCGCGGGGCCCGCGGGCCAGAAGGATCCCGAGAAGGCGCTCCGAAACTGGGCCGCGAACGACGGCAAGAAGCTGGCTCCGAATCACCCGGCGGTGAAGAATCCCGACAAGGCCGCGTCGCTTCTCGAGCCCGGCCCCACGACCTGCCCCACGTGCGGCGGAACGCTCTCCGATCCCAAGCCCGCCAACCTCATGCTGAAGACCACGCTCGGACCCGTCGAGGCGACGGGGACGCAGGTCTTCCTCCGCCCCGAGACGGCGCAGGGCATCTTCGTGAACTTCGACAACATCCTGCAGGCGACGCGCAAGAAGCTCCCGTTCGGCGTCGCGCAGATCGGCAAGAGCTTCCGCAACGAGATCACGCCGGGCAATTTCACGTTCCGGACGCGCGAGTTCGAGCAGATGGAGATCGAGTACTTCTGCCGGCCCGGGTCCGACGAGAAGATCCACCAGGAGTGGATCGACGCGCGCCACGCGTGGTACCTGAAGTACGGGATCCGGAAGGAGAACCTCAAGCTCCGCGAGCACGCGAAGGACGAGCTCGCGCACTATGCCAAGCGCTGCGTCGACGTCGAATACAACTTCCCGATGGGATGGAGCGAGCTCGAGGGGATCGCGAGCCGCACCGACTACGACCTCAAGCAGCACTCGAAGTTCAGCGGCAAGCAGCTGACGTACTTCGACGAGGAGACGAAGGAGCACATCACGCCGTACGTCGTCGAGCCCGCGGCGGGCGCCGACCGGGCGACGCTCGCGTTCCTCGTGGACGCGTACCACGAGGAGGACGTGAAGGGCGAGAAGCGCGTCGTCCTGCGGCTCCACCCGGAGCTGGCGCCGACGAAGATCGCCGTGCTCCCCCTGCTCAAGAAGCGTGACGACCTCGTGGCGACCGCGCGCCAGCTCTGCGACGACCTGCGGGAGTCGTGGGTGAGCGTCTACGACGACACGGCCGCGATCGGAAAGCTCTACCGGCGGCAGGACGAGGTGGGCACGCCCTTCTGCGTCACGGTCGACGTCAAGACCGTGGGCGATCCCGAGAAGAACGAGCCCGCCGACCGCAAGGTCACGATCCGCGAGCGCGACTCGATGGCCCAGGTCCGAGTTCCGATCGCGGAACTGCCGGCCGTCATGAAGGATCTCATGGCCGGCCGTTGGTCGGAGGTCGCGCCGCGCTACCCGGCGGGCGGTACGAGCGCGCCCGCACCAGGATAAAACCCTCGGGTTCCGACGCGTTCATGCGCGCGATCCCCACGTGGACCGGCTCCTCGACCCGCTCGAATCGCGCGCGAACCAGGTCCATCTCCATCGGGTACTTGTCCTTCTCGTAGACGATCACCGCGTCACGGCCCGCGAATTCCGGGGCGTTCCACCAGTTTCGGAACGACTTGCCGCCCGCGCCCACGGAGGTGAAGTCGACCGCGGCCCGGGGACGCAGGTGATAAGCCATGTGCGCCGCCACGTGGTAATCCTGCGCGATCACGAAATCGGGCCGCAGCTCCTCCACGGATTTCGCCAACCCCGCCCAGCCGAACGGCTCGTCCTTCTCCCAGGCCGCCTGCAGGGCCGTGGCGGCCATGAATCCCGTCAGGCACAACGCGAGGGTGCACCTCATCAGCCACTTCGGGATGGGGCCCCGCCGGACCACCTCGCCGGCGATCAAGAGATACATCGTCGCGGCCGCCGGAACGATCCAGTGTCCGCGGACCGGCCGAGCCACGGTCAGGAACGTGAAGAAGAGGAGAATCGGCATTCCGATCGCGGCCACGAATCGTTCGGGCCAGGCGTTGCGGCGCCATTTGAAGATCGCCATCAACCCCGTGACCCACGCCCACAGGGCCACGAACGGCGTCATCACCTCGGCCTGGCGCCGCGCGAAGACCAGCAGGTTCTTGAGATCGGGCGGCTTCGTGTTCTGGATCCGCTCGACGCCCTGGTATTCGAACGAGCTCCATTCGTTCCGCGCATTCCACACGATCGTCGGCGAGAAGAGGACGAGAGCCAGGAGGGCGGCCAGGTAGGGCTCTTTCCGCCGCAGCCAGTGACGGTGCGTGCGATCGAAGACCAGGAAGATCAACACCCCGAGCGGCAGCAGGACGGCCGTGTATTTCGAGAGCATGGCCAGGCCGAGAAACGCGCCCGACGCCATCCACCCCGTGAACCGCCCCGCCGTCAGGGCATGGCTCAACGCCCAGACGGCTCCCGTCCAAAACAGGAGCAGCGGGGCGTCCGGCGTGGCCATCGATCCGAACTTGAGCGTCCCGAACGTCACGGCGAAAAGTCCGGCCGCCAGCCGCCCCGCGCGTTCGTCGAAGAGGCAGCGGCCCGTGAGAAACACGAACCAGGTCGCGATCCCGCTGCCGACGAACGTGAGCATCCGCACGCCGAGCGGCGAATCGCCGAAGAGCATCGTCGAGAGCCAGATCATCCACCCGATCATGCCGGGGTGGTCGTAGTAGCCGAGCGCCGGATGCTGGGCGTAGAGCCAGTGATAGGCCTCGACGGAATCGAGTTCGGTGGTCGCGCCGACGACGACCTTGATCGCGAACACCAGTCCGATGAAAGCGACGACCTGCGCCGCGGGCCGCTGCGCGTAGAGCCGCAAGAGTTGCTTCAGGTAGGCGATCACGGTCCCCGCCGCCACCTTGCTCTTGCCCGCGTGACGCGGCGCGAAGTGGATCGGCACTTCGACGACCCGCGCGGGCCGGACTTTCGCGAGGATCTCCAGCAGGATCTTGAATCCCTGCACCTTGAGGGACCGACCCTCCAGCAGCGATCGCCGGATCGCGAAAAAGCCGGCGCCGGTGTCGCGCGCGGGGGTCAGTCCCCGGGTCAGGAGCGCCGCCCCGCGCGACAGGAAGAGCCGCACCGGCGACAACCCCGGCGACCCGCCGCCGGGCACGTACCGGCTGCCGATCGCGACGTCCGCGCCCTCTTCCACGGCCGCCACCAGCTTCGGCACGTCCTCCGGAGGATGGCTCAGATCGCAGTCCATCACGACCACGACCGGGGCGGACGTCAGTTCGATCCCGCGCAGGACGGCCGAGGCGAGGCCGCGCTCGCCCTCGCGCACGACCAGCTGGACCGGGTGGCGGACGGCGGCTTTCCGGATCTCGGTGCCGGTCCCGTCCTCGGAGTCGTCGTCGATGAACAGGACCTGCCAGTCGTCGCGGGGACCGAAGGCGGCGGCGAGGCGTTCGACGAGGGTCCCGATGTTGCCGGCTTCGTTGAGGGTGGGGACGATGACGGTGACGCCCGGCATCAGGAGATGATAACATTCATGAATTCATGCCTTCGAAGGCGGCGATCCTGGATTCTTGATTCCGGATTCCCGGTGCCCGGAATCGAGAATCAAGAATCGAGAATCACTCATGAAATTCGACGTCCTGGTTGTAGGCGCAGGGCACGCTGGAATTGAAGCGGCCCTGGCGGCGTCGCGCCTGGGCCTCGAGACCGGCGTCCTCACCCTCCGCGCCGACTCGATCGGCCGCATGTCGTGCAATCCCGCCATCGGCGGCCTCGCCAAGGGCCAGATGGTGCGCGAGATCGACGCGCTCGGCGGCGAGATGGCGAAGGCCACGGACGCCACGGGCATCCAGTTCCGCATGCTGAACACGCGCAAGGGACCCGCGGTCCGCTCGCCCCGCGCGCAGTGCGACAAGAACGCCTACGCCCGCCACATGCGCGGAGTGCTTCTCGCGACCCCGCGACTCATCGTCCTCGAGGACACGATCGACGACTTCCGCGTCACGGGCGGCGCGATCCACGGCGTGCTCGGACGCTCCGGCGCGTTCTACGAGGCGCGCGCGGTGGTCGTCGCGACGGGGACGTTCCTCAAGGCGATCCAGCACTGCGGCGAGGTGAAGCGGACCGGCGGCCGGATCGACGAGCCGTCCGCCGACCGGCTCAGCGAGAGCCTGCGCGCCCTCGGATTCGAGATCGGCCGCCTCAAGACCGGGACGCCGCCCCGGCTCGCGCGGGGCTCCATCGACTACTCGAAAGTCGCGGTCCAGCCGGGCGACGCGGACCCGGTCCCCTTCTCCCATTTCACGGAACGCCTCACGAACCCGCAGGTCGTCTGCTGGATCACGTTCACCAACGAGCGGACCCACGAGATCATCCGCGCCAACATCCATCGCGCGCCGATGTACTCGGGCCAGATCACGTCCGTGGGCCCCCGCTACTGCCCGTCGGTCGAGGACAAGGTGATGCGCTTCCGGGACAAGACGCGGCACCAGATCTTCCTCGAGCCCGAGGGTCCGGATGTCGAAGAGATTTACGTGAACGGGATCTCGACCAGCACTCCGCCCGACGTCCAGGAAGCCTTCGTCCGCACGATCCCGGGGCTCGAGAACGCGCGCTTCCTGCGCCACGGGTACGCGGTCGAGTACGACTACGCCCCGCCCCACCAGCTCAAGCCGACGCTCGAGACGCGCCAGGTCGAAGGGCTCTACTTCGCCGGCCAGATCAACGGCACGTCCGGGTACGAGGAGGCCGCGGGCCAGGGGATCGTCGCGGGGATCAACGCGGGACTGAAGCTCAAGGGCGAGCCGCCCTTCGTGCTCCGGCGCGACGAGGCCTACATCGGCGTGCTCATCGACGACCTCATCCGCCTCGAGCACCGCGAGCCGTACCGGATGTTCACGTCGCGCGCCGAGTATCGCCTGCTCCTCCGGTCCGACAACGCCGACCGACGCCTCATGGGGTACGGCCACCGGTTCGGGCTCATCTCCGACGCCGCGAAGCGGAGGCTCGACGACAAGGAGGAGCGGATCACCGCGACGCGCCGCGAACTCCGGAAGTCGCACCGCGGGCAGGATTCTCTCGAGGAGATCCTGCGGCGGCCGGAGACGGGAATCGACTCGCTCGGACTGGACCAGCCTTCCGACGTGCTCGACCAGGTCGAGCTCGAGGTCAAGTACGAGGGGTACATCCGCCGCCAGCACCGGGACGCCGAGAGGTTCCGCGCCCTGGAGGGCCGCCGGATTCCGGACACGTTCGATTTCAGC
>DASRJF010000046.1:0-3989 GCA_035649615.1 Planctomycetota bacterium
GCGGCTGATCCGCGATCTCAAGCCCCAGGCGATCTATGTCCCCGGGGGAGTGACGGCGGTCGACTGGTGCGAGACCCACGAAGCGGAAGCCCGGCGGATCTGTGTCGACGGAACCGTCGCGGTGCGCGAGGCGGCCGAGGCCATCGGGGCGCACGTCGTCTTCTTCTCGACGGACTACGTCTTCTCCGGCAAGTCGGGTCCCTCCACGGAGAAGGATCCTCCAGACCCGATCAGCGTCTACGGCCGCATCAAGCACGAAGCGGAGAAGGTCGCGGGTCAACGCTTCACGATCCTGCGCACGTCGATGGTCTACAGCGACGAGCCCGACTCGAAGAACTTCCACAACTTCGTGCGCGACACCCTGCGCGCGGGTAAGGAAGTGAAGGCATTCTCGGATCAGGCCGGGAATCCCACCTATGCAAGATCACTCGCCTCCGTCGCTGTCTCCGTCATGAATCGTCGATTCGAGGGTCTGATCCATGCATGCGGCCCCGAGGTGCTGACGCGGGTCGAGTTCGCACGGCGCGTGGCTCGAGCGTACGGACTGGAGGAGGGCCGGATCCGGCCCGTGACGAGCGAGGAACTCGTGATGCCTGCAGCGCGTCCGAAGCAGGGCGGCCTCCGGTCCGGGGTGGCCACGGATTCCCTCGAGAGCGCGCTGACGGATATGAAGAACCGGATGGGCCGGTGACCGTTTTTTGGAATAACGCCGGGCGGGGGGACTATAATTAGTGTGTGGGGCGCGCGCACGGCGCCCGCCGGGATCCCGCGAGGAGTTGGCGCGCGGCGAACCCGGGGACCGAGGGAAAGGGGGGAGCGAGAGAGCCGCCACATCGTTCTTTTCTCAAGGAAGCCCGAGCCCTGAACAGTTCAGGACCGGACGTCAGGAGGGCATCCCCGCATGGGACAGGAACTCGTTTCCAAGCTGCTCGGCGCGATCGACAAGGGCCTCGATCGGAAGAGCTACCAGGAGCTCCACTGGGAGGGCTCGTTCGAGGACTACCTCAAGCTCGTCGCCGAGAGCCCCCGCATCGCCCGCAACGCCTTCCAGCGCGTCTACGACATGATCCTCTCGTACGGCGCCGAGGAATACGTCGAGAACCGCGAGCCCTTCACCCGCTACCACTTCTTCCGCGACCCCATGGGCGGCGGCCGCGACGCCATCTTCGGACTCGAAGAATCGCTCATGCACCTGGTCAACGCCCTGAAGTCGGCGGCGAACGGCTACGGCACGGAGCGGCGCATCATCCTCCTTCACGGCCCGGTCGGGAGCTCGAAGAGCACGATCGTGCGCCTCATCAAGAAGGGGATCGAGGCCTACTCGCGTACGCGCGACGGCGCCCTCTACACGTTCGCGTGGAAGGACGAGGGAGAGGCCGAGTCCTGGAGCGATTGCCCCATGCACGAGGACCCGCTGCGCCTCGTCCCCCCGGAGGGGCGCGACGCGCTCCTGAAGGAGCTCAACAAGTCGCTCCCGGCGGGGTCGTACGAGCTCCGCATCCAGGGCGAGATGTGCCCGTCGTGCCGCCGCAACTTCACCGACGGGATGAAGAAGTCGCGCGGCGACTGGCGCGAGGCGATGCGGCGGATCAAGGTCCGCCGCCTGGTCCTCTCGGAGAAGGACCGCGTCGGCATCGGCACGTTCCAGCCCAAGGACGAGAAGAACCAGGACTCGACCGAGCTGACGGGCGACATCAACTACCGCAAGATCGCGGAGTTCGGGTCGGACTCCGACCCGCGCGCCTTCAACTTCGACGGCGAGTTCAACGTCGCGAACCGGGGGATCATCGAGTTCATCGAGGTCCTGAAGCTCGACGTCGCGTTCCTCTACGACCTCCTCGGCGCGAGCCAGGAGCACGCGATCAAGCCGAAGAAGTTCGCCCAGACGGACATCGACGAGGTCATCATCGGCCACACGAACGAGCCGGAGTACAAGCGGCTCCAGAGCAACGAGCTCATGGAGGCGTTCCGCGACCGGACGCTGAAGATCGACATCCCGTACAACCTGAAGCTCGACAACGAGATCAAGATCTACCAGCGCGACTACAACGCGGAGCGCGTCCGCGGCAAGCACATCGCGCCGCACACGCTCGAGATCGCCGCCATGTGGGCCGTGCTGACCCGCATCGAGGAGCCGAAGAAGGCGAACCTGACGCTGCTCCAGAAGCTGAAGCTCTACAACGGCAAGACGCTCCCCGGGTACACCGAGGACAACATCAAGGAGCTGCGCGACGAGACCCGGCGGGAGGGCCTCGAGGGGATCTCGCCCCGGTACATCCAGGACAAGGTCTCGAACGCGCTCGTCAAGGTCGACGAGAGCGGGTGCGTCAACCCGTTCCGCGTCCTCAACGAGCTCGAGGAGGGGCTCCTGCACCACTCGCTCATCTCGAGCGAGGAGCAGAAGAAGCGCTTCAAGGAGCTCCTCGCGGACGTGAAGAGCGAGTACGAGGACATCGTCAAGAACGAGGTCCAGCGCGCGATCTGCGCGGACGAGGACGCGATCAGCCGGCTCTTCAGCAACTACATCGACAACGTGAAGGCCTACACGCAGAAGCAGAAGGTCAAGAACCGGTACACGGGTCAGGACGAGGAGCCCGACGAGCGGCTCATGCGGTCGATCGAGGAGAAGATCGACATCTCGGAAAGCCGCAAGGACGACTTCCGCCGCGAGATCATGAACTACATCGGCGCGCTCGCCGTCGAGGGGAAGAAGTTCTACTACAAGTCCAACGAGCGGCTCCAGAAGGCCCTCGAGCTGAAGCTCTTCGAGGACCAGAAGGACACGATCAAGCTCTCGAGCCTCGTCTCCGGCGTGGTGGACAAGGACACGCAGGAGAAGATCGACATCGTGAAGAGCCGGCTCACCAAGAGCTACGGCTACTGCCAGACGTGTTCCGCGGATGTCCTGAGCTTCGTGGCGAGCATTTTCGCGAGGGGGTCTTCCAAGGAGTGACGTTTGCCGTCCACCGTCAGCCGTGGCGCAAGCCGTCTGCCGTTCACCGTCGGAACGGCGAACGCGACGGCGAACGAAGAACGGTGAACGCAACGGCGAACGGCAAACGGTAAACGGGAATGGTCAAGAGGATCGAAAAGGATTTCGCGAGGTTCCGCGAGATCATCAAGGGTCAGATTCGGAAGGACCTCCGCAAGTACATCACCCACGGCGAGATGATCGGGAAGCGCGGCAAGTACGCGGTCTCGATCCCGCTCCCCAGCCTGCGCATCCCCACCTTCCGGTACGGCAAGAACGACGGCATGGGCGTGGGGCAGGGCGAGGGCGAGCCCGGCACGCCGATCGCGATGGGCGACGAGCCCGCGGGCAAGGGCGGCGCGGGCGAGCACCCCGGCGAGCACCTGCTCGAGGTGGACGTCACCATCGACGAGCTGGCCCAGATCCTGGGAGAGGAGCTGGAGCTGCCCCGGATCAAGCCCCGGGGCAAGAGCGTCCTCATGTCGGAGCGGGACCGCTACACGGGCATCGCCCGCGCGGGTCCCGAGTCGCTCCGCCACTTCAAGCGCACGTACCGCGAGGCCCTCAAGCGGTCGATGGCGATGGGCGTCTACGACCCCGCGGCCCCGATGATCCTCCCGGTGCGCGAGGACCGGCGCTACCGGTCGCGCAAGCCGCGCCACGTGCCCCAGAACAACGCGGTCGTCATCTACATGATGGACGTCTCGGGCTCGATGGGGGACGAGCAGAAGGAGATCGTGCGCACGGAGGCGTTCTGGATCGACACGTGGCTGAGGTCGCAATACAAGAAGGTCGAGACGAGGTACATCGTCCACGACGCGTCGGCCAAGGAGGTGGACCGGGCCACCTTCTACTCGATCAAGGAGTCGGGCGGCACCAAGATCAGCTCCGCGTACCTCCTGTGCGACGAGCTGATCACGAAGAGCTTCAACCCCGCCGAGTGGAACGTCTACGCGTTCCACTTCTCCGACGGCGACAACTGGGGGAGCGAGGACACCAAGAAGTGCATCGACCTCCT
>DASRJF010000047.1:0-7910 GCA_035649615.1 Planctomycetota bacterium
TGGGCGCCTTTCGCTTCCTCCATTCGCTCGATCGCCTGGCCCTGGCCGAGGATCTGCAAAGGCGGTGCGAGGGTCGCCCGGGGAGATTCCCCGTCTTTCTCCAAGTGAACGTGAGCGGTGAGGCGACCAAGGGGGGATTCATGCCCGAGGATGTTCCCCGGGCCTTGCCCTTGATCAGTCGCGATTTTCATCGCCTGGCCCCGGTGGGTCTCATGACGATGGCGCCGGCGGGGCCTCCTGAGTCGGCGCGCCCGGTCTTCCGTCGCCTCCGGGAAGTTGCGGATGTGTGCATGGTCCAATGGCTCTCCATGGGAATGTCCGGCGATTTCGAAGTCGCCATTGAAGAGGGCGCAACGCATATTCGGCTGGGCTCCGTCTTGTTTAAATAGAGCCATTTGATGTTCGCTTTTGATGCTGTTCGCTGACCGCTGGCCGCTTCGGGAAGTCTGACCGCTGTTGGCTTCAGGAGCTGTTGTGTGAAAGCTGAGTGCTGGATCGATCCCCCGTTGTCCAACAAGGTATAGTGGAACCTCACCCATGGCTCGTTTGATCGTCGAGAAAGGGCACGACAAGGGGCGGTCCATCCCGCTCCCGTCGAAGGCGACCACCGTCTTCGGCCGGGATACCACGGCCAACGTCCAGATCAAGGACACGATGGCCTCCCGGCTCCACTTCAAGATCGAACCCCGGGCGGACGGTCTGTGGCTGGTCGACCTCAAGAGCATGAACGGCACGCTCCTGAACGGCCACCCCGCGACCGAGTCGAAGCTCAATTCCGGCGACCTCGTCCGGGTCGGCGAGACCACGTACTCGTTCCTGCCCGACGACGTCGGCACGGACCCCCTCATCGGCCAGCGCCTCGGCGGCTACAAGCTCCTCGAGCGCGTCGGACGGGGCGGGATGGGCACGGTCTACAAGGCGGAGCAGGTCGATCTCCAGCGCATCGTCGCCCTGAAGATCATCTCGGAGGAGCACCTCAAGAATCCGGAGTTCGTCGAGCTCTTCGTCCACGAGGCCCGCGCCGCGGCGAAGCTCAACCACCCGAACATCGTCCAGGTCTACGACGTCAAGAAGACCAACGAGCTCTACTACTTCAGCATGGAGTTCGTCCCCGGCGGGAGCGTCCAGGACCTCCTCAACGTGCAGCGAAAGGTCCCGATCGCGGACACCGTGCGGATGATCCTCGAGGCCGCGCGCGGGCTCGAGTACGCCCACCGCAAGGAGATCATCCACCGGGACGTGAAGCCCGACAACTTCATGCTCGGGGAGGGCGGGGCGATCAAGATCGGGGACCTCGGCCTGGCCCAGCGGCTCGGCGAGAAGCTCTCCGCCGACAACGAGGACTCGGTCATCGGAACGCCGCACTACATCGCGCCCGAACAGGTCCTCGGGCGGCCGGCCGACGTGCGAAGCGACGTCTACTCGCTCGGCTCCACGATGTACCGCATGATCGCCGGCTTCACGCCGTTCCAGGCGCCCAGCGTCCGCGACCTCGTCAACAAGAAGGCGCGCGAGGACGCGAACCCGCTGCACGCGGCCCTCGAGGGGATCCCCGAGTCGCTCGGCAAGATCGTCGCCCGGATGATGGCGCGCCTTCCGGAGGAGCGCACGCCGTCGATGACCGAAGTCATCGCGGATCTCGAGGCGTGGACCCGCGGGGCGAACGGATCGGCGCCGGCCGCGCGCGAGGCCCAGCCGTTCAACCGGAAGCTCCTGGCCACGGCGGTGGGGCTCCTCGCGGTCGTCGTCGTGGGCGGCGTGATCGCCGCGACGGCGATGCTCAAGAAGGACACGACCTCCGCGACGCCGCCGGGCCCGGCGACGGAGGAGCCCGCGGACGACGGGGGAAACGCGGAGGCGAAATTCGACCGGGCCGCGACCGCCGAGAGCAAGCTCGACGACAAGAAGCCGGACGCGTTCGAGGAAGTCATCCGGATGTACGACGCCATCGTCACCCGCTGGCCGGGCACCGCCTACGCGAAGGACAGCGAGCGGCGGCGGGACGAGCTCAGGACGCGCCGGCTGGGCCTGGTGGGCGCCCGCGGCCTTGCCGCCCTCGACGATCTCGACCGCGAGGCCTGGAAGGCGGTCCAGCAGGCGTTCGCGGGCGGGCGCGAGGACGTGTCGGAGGCCGAGAAGCGGATGCGCGACTACCGCGCCTTCGCCGAGGATCCGACGTGGAAGGGGACCGAGGCCTCGGTCGCGGCGGGGCGCAAGGCGGCCGCGATCACGACCTGGCTGGCCGAGGTGGAGAAGCGGCGCGCCGCGTTCGAGAAGCTCCGGGGAGAGACCGAGAAGCTGGCGGCGGAACAGCGCTTCCGCGAGGCCTGGGAAGCGTGCAACGAGTTCATCGGGGAGATCGCCGCGTTCCCGGCGGCCTCGAAGGAGCGCTACTCGACGCTGTTGTTCGACGTTCCCGCCCGGCGGCTGCAGGAGTCCGTCGTCGAGCAGGCCGGGAAGAGCTTCGACGCGGCCGCCCAGGAGGCGGCCGCGCTGGAAGCGAAGGGGGACTACGCCGGGGCCGTGTCGCGGGTCGAGGCCGCGGTGCGCCAGTCGCTGAAGGATCCGGCCGAGCGCGCGAAGAAGCTGGTCGAGGAGATCCACCAGCGGTGGTCCGCCGCGAACCAGCTGGAGGCGCAGAAGGCGACCGAGAAGCAGCTCCAGCTCGCGAAGCTGGACCGCAAGGATTTCAACGAGGCGGCGCGGCGGTGGCGCGAGCACGTGCTGCGGTTCGATCCGAAGGCCGCGCTGGCCGACGCCCAGGGCGTCTCCGCGTCCACGCCGGACCGGTTCCCCCGGCTTCCGGCCGCCCAATCGCGCATCGCCGCGCGGATCGCGCCCCTCAGGGTCCTCGCGGAATTCAAGGACCTCCTCGTGCGCGCGGTGAACGAGAGCCCCCATCCCGGCCAGGCCCGGATTTCGATCGACAAGCTGTCGGGCACGGTCGTGAAGGCCACCGACACCCACCTGACCCTCTCCCTCGGCGCCGCGGGCCAGATCGAGGCGTCCTTCGCCGAGATCCTCGCGGGCGGCCCCGGCTCTCCGACGGCGGCCCAGTTCATCGATTACCTCCGGACGGCGGGAAAGAAGGCCGATTTCCGGTGGACGATGGGCGTCACTGTCCTGTGCCTGGAACTGGGCCTGTACGAGAGGGCGGCCGAGGAGCTCCGGAGCCTCGAGAAATCGACCGACCCGGCGGCCGTCAAGTTCCTCGCGGAGGTCCGGCCGATGGCGGACGACCTCCGGTATCCGGACTCCGACGAGATCGAGGCCCAGAAGCACTTCGAGCGCCTCTCGATCGCCGTGAAGGACCCGGTCGCGTCGCCGCGGTTCGACATCAAGAAGACGATCCAGGTCCTGCGGACGCGCTTCGGGGAGACCGAGTTCTTCGCGGCCCAGAAGGCGCGCGTGGACGAGATCGAGAAGGACCGGGCGGATCGGGACGTGAAGGAGCGGGATCGGACCGCGCGGGAGGAGAAGCTTCGCAAGATCCTCACCGCCCGGGGCGCGGCCCAGGGGGCCTCCAAGGCCCGCGAGTCCGATATCACGCGCGGTCTCCAGTCCCTCAAGGATCCGATCGAGCGGAACTTCCACCTGGGCGAATCCCAGCTGGGATTCGGCTACCTGGATCGCTCCAACAGGGCCCTCATCGAGGTGTACGACGCGGCCTCCCGCAAGCTCCCGCCGCCCGAGCGGAGAAACGCCATGGATCCCATGGTCCTCTGGGTGTGCCGCGCGGGAGCCGGCCTCATGCGCAACTTCCACCTGCAGAAGCAGGAGGCTCGCGCGAACGACATCCGGAACAAGCTGGACGCGAAGTTCGCCGACCCCGAGGTCCCGGCCTGGACGTCGTACAAGACCGCCCACGACCAGTGGACCACGCTGGTGGCCGACCGGATCAAGAAGCACGGCGAGAAGCTCGCCCTCCTCGACGCCAGGTTCCAGGAGAACCCGGAACCGCAGACCCTGTACGAGCTCGCCGAGGCGCACGACATCCTTCGGAATGCCCTCGACGCCCGCGGACTCTACTCGGCCCTCCTGGGCGAGTTCCCGGAGTTCGAGAAGTCGAAGAGCGGCGACACGCTCCTGCGGCTCGCGGAGGTCACGTACCAGCTGCGGGACGTCGGGGAGGCGGAAAAGCTGTACCTGCGCATGAAGGCCGAGTTCCCCGCGCACCCGAAGGTCGTGGAGAAGGCCCCGTACATCTCCGACAGCGTCGACAACCGGTTGAAATCGTGCAACTACCTCAAGAACAACATGGGCCTGTCAAAGTAAGCCCGTCCGCGCCGCGTCCCTCCGCCGACCTGACGGAGTTCCTCCGGCGCGCGCTGCAGGCCGGCGCCTCGGATGTCATCCTCTCGGCGGGGGCGGCGCCCGCGCTGCGCATCCAGGGGCAGGTCATGCTGCAGGACCGGCCTCCCATGACCGCCGATTTCGTCCGCATGCTCGTCTACGGCGTCCTGCGCGACGACCAGGTGGCCCGCCTCGAGGCCGAGCTCGAGCTCGACTTCTCCTTCACCCTCGACGGCCGCCACCGCTTCCGCGGCAACGCCTTCTTCCAGCGCCAGACGGTGGGGGCGGTGCTCCGGCTCATCCCGGACGAGATCCCGGAGATCGAGGCGCTCAACCTCCCGCCGGTGATCGAGGAGTTCGCCCTGTCGACCCAGGGCCTGATCCTCGTCACCGGCCCGGCGGGGCACGGCAAATCGACGACCCAGGCCGCGATGATCCATCGAATCAACAAGTCCCGCCGCTCCCACATCATCACGGTCGAGGATCCGGTGGAGTTCGTCCATCCGAACATGCACTCCGTCATCGAGCAGCGGGAAGTCGGCCTGGACACGAGGTCCTTCTCCGAGGCCCTGCGCCACGTGCTGCGCGAGGCGCCGGACGTCATCCTCGTGGGGGAGATGCGCGACGGCGAATCGATCGCCTGCGCCCTCACGGCGGCGGAGACGGGGCACCTCGTCATCGCCACGCTGCACACGAACGACTGCGTGCAGGCCATCGACCGCATCGTCGACCCCTTCCCGGCGAGCCAGCAGGGCCAGATCCGCAGCCAGCTGTCGATGGCCCTGCTCGGCGTCATCAGCCAGCGGCTCATCCCGCGGACCGACGGGCGCGGCCGGGTTCCGGCGGTCGAAATCCTCCGCAACTCCACGGGCGTCGCGCACCTCATCCGCGACGGCAAGACGCCCCAGATCTACGCGATCATGGAGACGCACGCGCGGGAGGGGATGCGGACCATGGACGCGGCGCTCAAGGACCTCTACCTCCGCGGGTTGATCACCTACGACGAAGCGGCCGGGCGGATGCGGAATCCCACGATGCTCGACCGCTCGTAAGAACGATGGCGTGGTTCGCAGTCTCGGCCGTCCTGCTCTGGGCGATCTGCCTGGGGCTCACGGTCGCCAGCCGCCAGGACCACCCCTTCTTCCACCGGCCGGCCTTCATTTTCGCGGGCGTCGCGTCCCTCGCCGCCGGCTTCAGCCTCCTGGTCCTGGGATCCTCCGCGGCGGCGGAAAACGAGCGGGCGTATGGTCCGCTTTTCGTGATCATGGGGTTTGTCCCGGGGTTGCTCCTGTTGATTCCGTGGCTCATGCGCGTCGTCGCGATCGTCACGGACGAGGCCCAGCGCTCCGTGACGGGGCTGGACCACATGAAGGTCCGGCGCTCCTACGACGAGGCCGGGAGGCTGATGCACGAGCGCCGGTTCGACGAGGCCGAGCGCGAGGGCCTGGAGGGGGCCGTGGAGCAACCGGACGATCCCGAGCCGCTCCGCCTCGCGGGGGAGGCGGCCCTCGCGGCGGGGCGCGTCCAGGACGCGGTGGGGCACTTCCGGGGCGCGCTGGCGAGGATCACGTCCGACGAGGACCGGGCGAGCCTGGCGATCCGCATCGCGGAGATCGAGGAGCGCCGGCTCGGGGACGCGGCGGGGGCCCGCCGGACGCTGGAGCGGATCCTGCCGGATCTCTACCCGGGAAAGTGGGGGGACTACGTGCGGGAGCGGCTGGACCGGCTGGGGCGGCCTTCGTAACAGCCGTTATAAAATAATAACGGCCGTTATCCTCACGGCTTCAGCTTCTTCTGCAGGGCCTGGTCCTTCGCGGCCACCTTCGTCGCCATCTCCGCCCGGTGGGCCGCGAGCGCCTTCGCGAGCCGGTCGTCCGACTGGGCCAGGATCTGCACGGCGAAGAGCGCGGCGTTCGCGGCGCCCGCCTTGCCGATCGCGAAGGTCGCCACGGGCACGCCCGCCGGCATCTGGACCATCGCGAGGAGGCTGTCGAGGCCGTTGAGGGCGCTGGGGATCGGCACGGCCAGGACGGGCCTCGTCGTGTGCGCGGCGATGACCCCCGCCAGGTGCGCGGCGCCGCCCGCGGCGCCGATGTAGACCTTCGCGCCGTCGCGGTCGGCCTGCTCGAGGTAGGCGGTCAGCTCCCGGGGCGTCCGGTGGGCCGACAACACCCGCACGTCGTGGCTGACGCCGAACTCCCGGAGGATCGACACCCCGTCCTGGAGGTGCTCCAGGTCGGAATCGCTTCCCATCAGGATCCGGACGTCGGCGGGGGGCATGGGCCCGTATTTTAGAGGTTCCCCCCTCAACCCGCCAGCCGATAAAGAATGCATGGGCCTCGTCGATGACTTCCTCCGCCACCTCCGGGGGGCGCGCAACCTGTCCCGGCACACGCTGAGGGCCTACGGGGGCGATCTCCGCCGGTTCACGGAGTTCCTCGGCGGCGAAGAGTCCGTCGCGGCGGGGCGCGTGGGCCCGGCGACGATCCGACGGTACCTCGCGACGCTCGCCGCCGGGAACCGGGCCAAGTCGTCGACGGCGCGGTCGCTGGCGTGCCTGCGGACGTTCTTCGGGTTCCTGGAGAAGCGCCGGATCCTCGCCTCCAATCCGGCCGCCAACCTCAGGGGGCCGCGCAAGGAGCGGCGCCTGCCGCGCGTGCTCGCCGAAGCGGAAGTCGAACGGCTCCTGGACGCCGCGGGAGGGCGCGACTCGGCGGGGCGGCGCAACCGCGCCCTGCTCGAAACCCTCTACGCGGGGGGGTTGCGCGTGTCGGAAGCGGTCGGCCTCGACGTCGGGGACGCGACGCTCGACTCCGCGGTGGTGCGCGTGCGCCACGGCAAGGGATCGAAGGAGCGGCTGGCTCCGATCGGCCGTCCCGCGGCGCGCGCGATCGAGGCCTGGCTGGAGGAGCGCCGGAAGCTCGCGCCGGCCGGCGTCGGCGCCCTATTCCTGAACGCCGCCGGGGGACGCCTCGACGTGCGGAGCGTCCGCCGCATCGTGGACGCGGCCGCGAAGGCGGCGGGGCTCGGCCGCCGCGTGTCGCCCCACACGCTTCGTCACTGCTTCGCGACCCACCTGCTGGACCGGGGCTGCGATCTTCGAAGCGTGCAGGAGCTGCTGGGACATGAGCACGTGACGACCACGCAAATCTACACCCACGTCAGCGTGGGGCGCCTGAAGCAGGTGTACGACCAAGCCCACCCCATGGCGAGGCGCAGAAGCGCCCTTTAGTCGACCTCGAAGAGATCTCTCCCGTCCCGCATCAGGCGCGTCTCGCCCTGGGGCGCTACGCAACATAACAGGGATTATCGGACGTGGCCCCCGAGGAGGGAGGCGCCCTTACACGATCTGGCGGGTCCGCATCCACGGCGCGTACTCGCGCCCCTCGAGGATGTCGCGGTACTGGCGGGGGTCGAGCGACGCGACCGCGCGCCCGACCGGCTTCGCGGGATCCTTGGTCTCGACGATGCAGAGACCGCCCTTCTTGAGCGACACCTCGCTGACGAACCCGAGCAGGCGCGCGGCGAGACGGCCGAGGTCGGGTTGATGACCCACCAGCATCAGCGTCGGCACGGCTTCCCGCTGCATTTTCCAGGCCAGCTGCTCGAGGTCGCCC
>DASRJF010000048.1:0-7894 GCA_035649615.1 Planctomycetota bacterium
CTTCCGGAGCTTCGCGACTTTCGACAGGACCGGCTCGATGAACTTCTGGCCGCCGAACCCGGGCCAGACCGTCATCGCCAGGATCATGTCCACCTTCGGAAGCAGTTCGGCGGCGCATTCGGCCTCGGTGTCGGGATTGACCGCGACCGCGGCGCGCTTTCCCTTCCCCCGGATGGCCGCGAGGCAGGCGTCCAGGCGCCTCGCGTCGAAGAGGGCCTGGCACGGGAGCGTCATCGTCCAGCCCCGGTCTTTCCACTTGCGCGCGTAGTCCATCGCCACGGCCTCGGCGTGGAACGTGAGGCTGTCCGCGCCCGCGTCCGCGAAAATACCTAGGTATTTCTCCGGCTCCATGATCATGAGGTGGCAGTCGAGCGGGAGCTTCGTGACCTTGCGCACAGCCTCGACGACCGGCGGGCCGATCGTGAGGTTCGGGACGAAATGGCCGTCCATGACGTCGAGGTGGAGCCAGTCGGCGCCGCCGGCCTCGACTTTCTGGATCTCGTCCTTCAGGCGCGCAAAATCTGCGGCCAGGAGCGAAGGGGCGATTTTGACGGCAGGCATGCGTGCTATTTCTCGGTGAGAGCCTCGACGCCGGGAAGCTTTTTTCCTTCCAGCAACTCCAGCGCCGCTCCCCCGCCCGTGGAGACGTGGCTCATCTTCGACGCGACGCCGCACTTCTCGACCGCGGCCGCCGTGTCGCCGCCGCCGACGATCGTCGTGGCGCGACCCATCGCCAGCGCCTCCGCCACCTGTTCCGTGCCCGCGGCGAAGGGCTCCATCTCGAAAACGCCGACCGGACCGTTCCACACGATGGTGCGCGCGCCCGTCAGCGTGAACACCCACTCGGAGCTGGTCGAGGGGCCGATGTCGAGCGCCATCCAGCCGTCGGGGATGCGCACGACGACCTGGGTCTCGGCCGCGGCGTCGAACTTGTCTGCGACGACGTGATCCTTCGGAAGGAAGATCTGGACCCGCTGTTTCGCGGCCGACTCGAGGATCTTCTTCGCGGTCTCGATCCGGTCCTTCTCGACTTTGGAGGTCCCGACCGCCTCGCCCTTCGCGACGAGGAACGTGTACGCCATCCCGCCGCCGATCAGGATCGCGTCGACGCGGGGCAGCAGGTTCTCGATCAGGAGGATCTTGTCGCTCACCTTGGCCCCGCCGAGGATGAGCATGAAGGGCTTGGCCGGGTCCTTCAACTTCTCGCCGAGGTACTCGAGCTCCTTCTCCATGAGGAGCCCCGCGGCCGCCTGCTTGAAGCGGCGCGCCGCTCCCTCGGTCGATGCGTGCGCCCGGTGCGCCGTGCCGAACGCGTCGTTCACGTAGAGGTCCGCCAGCGACGCGAGCTGCTTCGCGTACGCGGGATCGTTCGACTCCTCCTCGGCGTGGAATCGCACGTTCTCGAGGAGCGCAACCTCGCCGTCCTTCATCTCCCCGGGGTCTTCCCCGGCGAACCGCACGGGGCGGCCCAGGAGGTCGGCGAAGACGGGCGCCACGGGCTTGAGCGAGTATTTCGGGTCGGGCTTGCCGTCGGGCCGGCCGAGGTGCGAGGCGAGGATGACGCGCGCGCCGCGATCGCAGAGGAGCTTGATAGTCGGAACCGATGCCCGGAGACGAGTATCGTCGGCGACTTTTCCGTCTTTCAGGGGAACGTTGAAGTCCACCCGCACCAGGACCCTGCGGCCCCGTACATCGAGATCTCGGACCGAAAGTTTGCTCATGTGGGTAGCCCGTTCACCGTTGGCCGTTGACCGTGGCGTTTACCGTCCGCCGTGCGCCGTTCGGACCGGTCAACGGACTACGGCAAACGATACGGCAAACGGCTAACGGTTAACGGGAGAGGATCGCAATCACGTCCGCGCACCGGGTGCTATAGGCCCACTCGTTGTCATACCACGCGAGGACCTTCACGAAATTGTCGCTGAGCACCATCGTCGAGGGGGCGTCGAAGACGCAGGAGTGGGCGTTGCCGATGATGTCGCTCGAGACGATCGGGTCCTCGGTGTACTCCAGGATCCCCTTCATCGGCCCGTCGGCGGCCGCCTTGACCGCGGCGTTGATCTGCTCCTTCGTCACCTTCTGCTTCAGCTCCACCGTGAGGTCGACGGCCGAGCCGTCGATGACCGGCACCCGCATCGCGATGCCGTCGAGCTTGCCCGCGAGCTCGGGGATGACGAGCCCGATCGCCTTCGCCGCGCCCGTCGAGGTCGGGATGATGTTCTGCGCCGCCGCCCGCGCGCGCCGGAGGTCCTTGTGCACCTGGTCGGCGGTCCTCTGGTCGTTCGTGTAGGCGTGGATGGTCGTCATCAGGCCGCGCACGATCCCGAACTTGTCGTTCAGCACCTTCGCGAGCGGCGAGAGGCAGTTCGTCGTGCAGCTCGCGTTCGAGATCACCTTGTGCTCGGGCTTCACCTGGTCGAGGTTCACGCCGAGGCAGGTCGTCATGTCGACCTTGTCCTTCGCGGGGGCGCTCAGGAGCACGCGCTTCGCGCCCGCGGCGAGGTGCTTCGCGACTTCCTCGCGCGACGTGAAGACGCCCGTCGACTCGATGGCCCAGTCGATGTTGAGCGAGCCCCACGGCAGCTTCGCGGGGTCTTTCTCGGAGAAGACCTTCACGTCCTTCCCGTTGACGATCAGCGACCCTTCCTTCGCGGCCACCGTGCCCTCGAACGGGCCGAAGACCGAGTCGTACTTGAGCAGGTGGGCGTTCGTCTTCGTGTCGGAGATGTCGTTGACCGCGACGAGGTCGAATTCCGGCCGGCCGGCCATGACGCGGAAGACGAGGCGACCGATGCGGCCGAATCCGTTGATGGCGACGCGGATGCCCATGGGGACCCCCAGTCAGTTTTGAGCGTGGTCATTGTAGGGGGGGCTCCGGAAGTTTCCAGTTGATTCAGTTTCTGGTTCCGCTCCGGGTTGGAGCTTAAAGCTTAGAGCTTAGAGCTATAATCTTCGTCCATGCCCGTCACCGCCCCGGCCCCGCTTCCGATTCCCGGCGCCCTGTACCAGGGTCACGCGCCCGGCGAGCCGGTCCCGCTCGATGTGATGGCCTTCGAGGCCGGGCCCCGCGAGTTTCACTTTTACGTCGCGGGCGCGAACTTCGGCGACGTCGCCCGGCTGATCGCGCCGGAGCTGGCGGGCGCCCGGGCGCTGATCTTCAGGATGCCGCCGTCCCTGCTCAATCCCAACTACTGGGAGCCGCACACGAAGGCGGGGGAAGACGCGGCGCGCGCGCGCGGACGGGTCGTCGTCACGCGCGAAGAGGCGGGGGCGACCTGGCTCTGGCGGTCGGACAGCATCGCCCCCGGCCGCAACCTGCGCGACGGGATCGACGTCCAGGTCGAGCGCGTCGACGGCGCCTTCAAGGTCGCCGGTCCGGACCTCGTCAAGCTCGGGACCGCGTGGGCCGCGGCGGGAGCCGACGCCCAGGAACGATTCGAATGGATGGCGTACCGGCCGCCCGTGTCCGGAAACGGGTCCGGGGGCGAGCCGGCGGAGGCCCAGGAGGACGTGGCCGCGTTCAGGCTCATGTCGCCGGGCGCGGCGATGATCGGCGCGGCGACGGGCGACCGGAACGTCCGGCTGGCATTCGCGAGCCGCTCGTTCCACCGGGGCTGCGCGCGGGCGGCGCTTCGGGGCTACATGAGCCGGTGCGCGGGCCGGGTCGTCTCGCCGCCGAACGACAAGGTATGCGACGATTTCCTCGGCCTGGCCGGCCGGGGCCTCACCTCGAGGCCCGGGCGCGATTTCGTGTCGAAGGGGACGGCTTTCGAATTCACGGCGCGGCCGGGCCAGTCGCCGTGGCCGGCGGCCGCGACCCGCGACGCGGGCCCCGACGATGAGGAGGTCATAATCGTCTATTATGACCGCGTCGCGGGCATCTGGGCGGTCGCTTCCTAGCTCCAGAATCAATTCAATATAGAACGGCTGAAACGCCGTTCCAGAGGCCTCCGGGAGCCATTCCAGCGGTTCTCAGCCCTCGCGTCCCGGGTCGCCTTGTTTTCACTTCGGAAGAGGGTTATGATCAGCCTCGCGGGACGTCTAAAAGGGTGCGGTGACAACCTTGACGACCCGGGAGTGCGCCTCGATGGCCAAGCCGTCCGTCAAGGAGTTCCTGGAAAACCGGGCGCTCCTCGCGATCAAGCTCTCCTCCGCCGACCTCACCGGGCTGTTCCAGAAGAAATTCACAATTCCCCCCACCACCGTCGGCCTCGTCAGCTTCACCGACGGGCCCCAGGCGCGCGTCGACGAGGGCCGCGAGCTCAAGGGCAAGTATGACCTGATGCTCGTCAAGAAGGGGGACGTCCTCATCCGCTTCCCCCTCGCCGACCTGCGCAGCTCCGACGGCTTCCTCGTCAGCACCGTCATCGACCTGCACCTGTCGATCCACGCGACGCGCTCCGATCTCCTCCAGGATTTCGCGCGGACCCTCTTCGACTTCCCCGGCGTCTACTCGCTCTCCGACCTCAAGACCGCGCTCGGCCCCGAGCTCCGGCGCGCCGTCGGCGACTACGCGACCCGCCGGACCGCCGCGGAACTCCACAAGCGCGACCACCGCACGTTCTTCGACGCCGCGGTGCGGCCCGACCTCGAGCGCATCCTGTTCGGCACGGGCGTCGCCCTGCGCAAGTTCGGAGACGTGACGTTCGAGTCCTCCGAGTACGCCCAGCTCGCGGCCGCCGAGGCCCGCCGCGCCGACCAGGCCCGGCGCCACGCCGACCTGCAGGGCCGCAAGGAGGAGCGCGTCCGCCGGCTGGCCGAGTTCCTCCAGGAGCAGTCGATGCGCGACCTGCTCGACAAGATCCCCGACCCGCGCGCCAAGGGGCTCCTCTACGCCAAGCTCATGGAGGACGACAACCTCCACCTCGATCCGCGCGAGCTGGCCCAGCGCCTCACCGCGGGCGGCAACGACCTCTCGGAGCTCCTCTTCAAGACGCTCGAGAACATGCTCGCCTCGTCGTCCGGCGTCACCTCCGAGGAGATCGCCGTGGAGACCGCGGGCCGGATCTACGCGGCCGTCGGGTCGAAGATCCTCGAGATCGACCCGAAGGAGCCCGAGGCGCGCCCCCGCGAGTACAGCTTCCGGGACCCGATCCGCAGCGTGCGGGCGCTCCGCGGCGCCGCCGGTCCGACGCTCCTCGTCGGCTGCAAGCGGTCCGTCCACGTCCTCACCCTGGGACATGACCTCGAGTGCCTCGAGTTCCCGATCCCCGGCGACGCGCGCCCGCGGGGCGGCGTCAACGCCATCGCCGTCGCCGACGGCTGGATCTACGCGACGCACTCCGAGTTCGGCCTCCTCCGCTGGGACCGGTCGCGGCCGGGCACGGGGGGCGAGCCCATCTACGAATCGCTGACCTCGGGGAAGAAGACCACGCGCGGCGCCCTCGTGGACGGCGACCGCCTCGTCTTCGCCGCCGGGGAGCGGCTCTACTCGGCCCCGCTGACGGGGAACACAGAACCGGTCGCCTACGACACGCGGCTCGACAGCGCGATCACGGCCACGTCGGCGGGCGGCGGCAGCCTCTTCGCGGGCACCGAGGGCGGCGCCGTCGCGGCGTGGCGCCTCGACGAGCCCGACAAGGCGACCCTCCTCGTGCGCCGGAAAGAGCCCATCGTGAGCCTCCGGCTCGCGCGCATCGGGTCGCTCCCCCACCTGCTCTACAGCGCCCGCGACCTCGCGGTGAAGGCGCGCGTCCTCGGCCAGACGCTCGAGACCTCGTACGAAGCCGGCGGCAAGGGCGTCGGCCTTCTCGACGCCGCGAGCGACCTCGTGTGCGCCGTGGACGCGTCGGGCCACCGCGTGATCTTGTGGCGGGCCGCGACGCCCGCCCGGCCCTTCGCGGAGGTCGACCTCCGCAAGTTCTCGGACAAGCCCGCGCTCGACATCGGTCTCCTGAAATCGACCGCGGAGGAATCCGCCCGGGTGTCCGCATGACGACGCGCGTGCGCATGGGAAAGCCCGAGCCCGTGACGCGGGCGGAGGCCCTCGTCGCCGAGGAGCAGTTCTTCGAGCGCCTGCGGGCGCGGCTGAACGGGATGCAGGGGGTCTTCCACCCGCTCGACGGGCGGATGTACGACGCCTCGGCGCGCCATCGCAACGGCCGCACCGTGGAGGACCGGGCGGGCGAGCTCAAGGGGGCGGTGAAGCGGCTGGCCGAGCGCGACCTGATGCGGATCTACGAGGAGATGCCCAAGGGGACGATCGAGATGGCGGACATCACGCACAAGGAACTCCTCGGCCCCAAGAGCGTGAAGGTCGTCGTCGCCGGGGCGAGCTTCAGCCCGACGGAGGACCTCATCCGCGAGGGCCGGTCGTCGCGATCGATCGGCGCCGACGAGCTGGCGCGCGTGCGCGACCGGATCGTCACGCGGCCCCACGCGTTCCACTACGTGGGCGCGTTCGCGACGACGACGTGGGATCCCGGGTGCCGCGCGGTGATCACCGGGCCGAACTACCTGGTGGCGCTCGTGGACCGCGTCGAGGGCGCGTGGCGGACCTACTACTCGCCCGACACGCGCTGGCGCGGCGGCGCGCGCCTGTTCGATCTCACGAGCGAGGAGGAGAAGGTCGAGGCGGTCCGGCGGCTCGTCCGGCGGCGCCCGTTCGCGCTCCTCATGGACGAGATGACCGAGGACTACGTTTTCGACGAACTGGGCTACCCGATCCCGATCATCCGCGAGGCGTTCGAGCGCGTCGCGGCGGAGGACCGATTCGTGCGATTTGACACGGGGACGCGGCCCTTCCGGTTGATTCGTACCTATGGGTAGTAGAGAAGGAGTTCAACGTTCAATGTTCAATGTCATCCTGAGGCCGACCTTGGACGTGACCTTGGACGCCGGACTTTGGATCACCTTGGACCTTGAACGAAGGACCTATGGCTGCGTCTAGAGGAAGCATGCTCGACAAGATCCGGCGGCTGCTCGGCGTCCGGGAAATCCCCGAGGAAGTGACGCCCCTCTACCGGGGCGCCCGCAACGAGCGGGAGGCCCTCGCCCTCCTGAGGGAGGCGCGCCGGCGCGACGAGCAGCGCCGCCGCCGGGCCATGCAGGACCTGGAGGTCTTCGGCTCGCAGGAGGAGGAGCTCCTCGAGGAGGGCAAGGGCGAGGTGAGCGAGAGCCGCCGCCTCATGCTCGCGCGCCGGATCAAGGAGATCCGGACCAAGGTCGAGGAGCTGAACGGCCGGATCGAGAACATCTACAACAAGCGGATCACGATCTTCAACGAGCACATCGGGTCGCTCGAGACCGTCCTCGAGCTGACGACCGAGGAGCTGCCCGACAAGAAGGCGATGGAGGAGATGGCGATCCGCGCGCGGGAGCTGCTCGAGAACCTCGAGAAGTCGAAGGAGCTCGCGCAGGGGATCGCGCAGACGGTGGAGCCCGCCCTGCCCGACGAGGAGGAGAAGGGAATCCTCCGGGAGATGGAGCGGCGGGCCGATCTCGAGATCGAGAAGGCGGAGATCGAGGAGAAGGCGGAGCCGGAGAAGCCCGAGCCGGCGAAGGAGCCGCCGCGCCAGGAGCCGAAGCGCGAGGAGAAGCCCGAAATCGAGTTCGAGGACTAGGAACGCAGGCCGTTTACCGTTCACCGTTACGTCTGCCGTGGGCCGTTGACCGTTCCGAACGGCGAACGGCGGACGGGAAACGTAACGGCCAACGGCCAACGGTAAACGGAATCAGGGAGTGAGAATGTCCATAATCGACAAGATTTTCCGCCGGCGGAAGCGACTGGTCGACCTCTCCCTCGAGGAGTTGAGGGTGGAGGAGAAGCGCCTCGAGATCCGCGAGAACCAGCACATCAACCAGGTCGACAAGCTCGAGAAGCAGCGCGAGGAGATCTTCAACCAGGGGTCGAAGACGAAGTCCCCCGCGCGGCGGCGGATCTACGCCCGGCGCT
>DASRJF010000049.1:0-5164 GCA_035649615.1 Planctomycetota bacterium
TCTACATCCTCCTGCTCCGGATCGCGTCGCTGAAGGAGTGACCAGGACTTCTTTTCAGGCGAATCGAAACTCCGGGTCGAGCGGCGGAACCGGCACGCCGAAGAGGATCCGCCGCTGGAGCAGGGGAAAGAGCTTCGACCGGACCACGAGGGGCAAGCCCCGTTGCAGGAACACGCGCATCAAGGGATTGCGGCTTCCGGTGCCGAGAAGGACCTGGCCCGCCCTCCGCTGGAACCGGTGCAGGGTCCGCACGTCCTCATCCCTCAGCTCCTGCACCTTCGCCAGCGCGCCCCGGGGAATCGGGCCGCGCCCGAGCATCGGATGGATCACCTGGGCCGCGACGGCCGCCGTGGCGAGCGCGACGTTGACCCCGATCGCCCCCGCGGGGCTCATCGTGTGGGCGGCGTCGCCGATGAGGAGGAGCCCGTCCCGCGCCCAGTCGCGGACGAGCGAGATCTCGGCCGGCAGCGGGAAGAAGGGCCTGAAGTCCTTGAGGCCGTCCGCGAACTTCGAGAAGAGCGGGCTGAGCCTGGCCAGGCGTTTCGCGACGGCCGGCACGCCCTCCTTCCGCCAGGCGCGCCACTCCCCCTTCGGAAAGACCAACCCCACTTGGATGTGATCCGGGTACTTCGGGAGCATGAGCAGGGGCGGCGTCGAGCCCACCGAGAAGTAGATGGTCTTGGGCCAGTCCGGCGGGGGATCGACGACGAACCACACGATGTCGAAATCGTCCTCCTCGTACTCCATGTCGAACGTGCCCAGCCGCCGGACGATCGAGTTGCGGCCGTCGGCCCCGACGACCACGTCGGCGCGAATTTCGAACGGATCCTTGCCGTGACGGACTCCCCGCACGCCGACGACCGCGCCGTTCTCCTCGACGAGGCCCTCGACCCGCGCCCCCATCCAGCACTGGAAGGTCGCGAAGGGGGCGGCCTTGCGGACCAGCGCGTCGAGGAAGACGGGTTGGGGCATCCAGAGGGCGTACGGATACCCGGGCGCGATGCGCTTGAACGTGAATCCGCCCACCACCTTGCCCTTCACCACGAGCTTCCCCTCGGTGAGCGCGAGGTGGGGTTGCTCCCGGATGTACCCGAGCAGGCCGATCTCGTCCAAGAGGCGCGCCGTGCTCGGCTGGAGGACTTCGCCGCGGAATTCGCGGTCGAACGTCGGGTGTCCCTCGAGCACGATGACCTTCGATCCCCGCTTGGCCAGGAGCAGCCCGAGCAGCAGCCCCGCCGGGCCGCCGCCGACGATGCAGACATTAACGGCGTTCATGGAGTTTCAAGATATGCGATGGACCGGGTTGGCGCTTACCGTTGCGGGACCGTGATCCGCTGCCACTTCCGGTCGCGGTAGACGATGCGCTCGAGGGGCCGCGTCACCCAGCCCCCGCCTTCCGTGGCCGTCAGGACGAAGAGGCCGGGCCGCGCGCGGAAGAACCACTCGCCGGCCTCGGTGCAGTGCCAGCGCTCCTCGCGCTCCAGCGTGTTGTTCCACCACACCCCGACCTTGAGGCCGCGGTCGTCCTCGGGACCCTTCGACTGGAAGCTGTTGCCGAGCTTCTCGACCGCGAGGACGGGATCGGTGACGCCCTTGGGAGTGACGTCGGCACAGAACGGGACCGCACCGATCAGCAGGAAAAACGCTCGAAGCGCCATATATGAGGTAAGACGCGGCACCCGGGGAATTAGCGTGGAAAAACGGACCCGGATTCAGACCCCGGACGACTCAGGACCTTGGACTCAGGATCACCTTGGACATTGAACTCAGGACTTCAACAGGAACGTCCGCATCGAGAGGTTGGCGCCGCGGAATCCCTCGTAAACGTCGACGACCCGGTCCCCGGGCGCGGCGGCGCCGAGCGCGACGAAGATCGGATCGAAGTGTTCCGTCGTCGGAGCGGCTCGCGCCCCTTCCGGATGCGCCTCGCGGTAATTCGCGATGCTCTCGAAGTCGCCCTTCCCGATGCGGTCCCGGAACCACGTGTCGAATCGCACGGCCCACGCGTCGGGCTTCTCGCCCGGTCCCAGTTTGCGCATCTCGGGAATGCTGTGGACGACGCCGCCGCTTCCGACGATGAGGATTCCGCGCTCGCGCAGCGGGGCCAGGAGTTTCCCGAGGCGGAGGTAATCCGCGGGCGTCAGGCCGTGCTGCAGCGTGACCTCGAGGACAGGGATCTCCGCCCCCGGATAGGTCAGCTTCAAGGGAATCCATGCGCCGTGGTCGAGTCCGCGCTCCTCGAGCCGTGCGGGAAATCCAGCCGCGATCAGCGTCGTCGCGATCTCGGCCGCGAGCGACGGGTTGCCGGCGGCCGGATAGTGCATCTGGTAGAGCTTGTCCGGGAAGCCCCCGAAATCGTGAATCGTCCCGGGCTTCTCGCCTGCCGTGATTCGGATCGGCTGCTCCACCTGCCAGTGGGCTGAGACGACGACGATCGCCTTCGGCGGTGGCAGGTCCTCGCCCATCCATTTCATGGCCTGCGCGTAGTCGTCCCTCGTGATCGCGACCATGGGAGAGCCGTGGGAGATGAAGACGACGGGCATTCGAGACGGCGAGGGCGCTGGAGCCGGCATAGGCGCCTCCTTGGGAGCGGCGCACGCGGCCAGGCCGGAGACGCTGCCCGCGACGGCGAGCTTCAAGACATCGCGACGCGACAGATCCATATCCTTCTATAACCCAGTTCGGCCCTCGAAGCTTTCGGAAACCGGCCGGGATTCCGCCGGTGCTGGGGTTCCCGAAGGAGAGGGTCGCTTGCGGCCGAGACCCAATTGAACGAATATCAGCGTGTACATCACCGCCGGAACCAACTGGGGCCTCCACCGCTCGTCTCTTTGAAGCGCGAGGCGCGCTTCAAAGAGCAGGAAGAAGAGGAAGATCACGAAAATTGCGACCAGGGCCCGCCTCCCCCGATCGGACTTCAACTTCTTCCAGGCGGTCCACGCGAGGGGGATGTCGATCATCATCAGCATCACCAGCACGACGTAGTGAGCGACGGACGGCTCGCGAGGCTGAATCAGGCTCAGCGGTTCCCACGGCAAGATCAAATACAAAAGACACCACAGCCCGAAGATGATCAGGTGAACGGTGGCCGCCCGCCCCACCGGGTTCAGGCCTCTCCACGTCACGTAGCCAAACGACAGTTCTGAACGGGACACGGAGGTAGTTTAGCCGGGAATGTGGGCGGAACGGCTACCGCCGCGCGGGGCGCGGCCAAGATCAAAGCAGTCGTTTCACGTCTTCGTACTTCAATCCGGCGTCCCTTAAGACTCGAGCCAACATCCGGGGCCCTATTGTTTCCCGATCGTGAAATGCGAAAAGAAGCGTCCGGCCGTCGGGATGTCGCAGGAATCGATGGCTGCCGCGTGTGCGAATCACCTCAAAGCCGCATTTCAGAAGCAATGCAAGGAGGGGCTTGGCGCGGATGGACGGAAGCGCGCCCAAACTTACACCGCGATGTTGATTTGAACCGTGATGGGTTTGGGTTGAGGTGGCGGCTTCCGCCCCATGCGGGCAAGTTCCTGGAGGTAGAAGCGAAGACCGGCCTTGACCCGGCGCACCGCCTGGGCAGGTGTGGGACCGTAGGCATGACAACCGGGCAGCCCCGGGACCGTCGCAATGATCCGGCCGTCGTCCTCCCGATCGAGCACGACCGTGTACGTGGTCTTCACGCTTTCGATTCTACGCCGGTAGCAAGATCGGGTCAAATGCAGGTCTACCGCCGCGCGGGGCGGCGATGCCAACCCCTACTTCTTGATCCACTCGTCCAGTTTCGCGACCAGCGCTTTCTCGCCGAGCTCGCTCAATTGGGCCCGCAGACGCTCGGGGTCCTTCGCGGACCGGTGAATGGCGAATACGGCGCGCAACGCGTGGCGACCGGCGCGGCGAAGGACCTCGTCCTCCTCTCTGGCAGATTCCTCAGCGATCTCCCAGAGGACCGGCAGGGAGACCTCCTTGAACCGGCCCGCCCGCTTGACCCCGGCCGCGATCACGGCGGCCTCGCCACTGGGTCAGGTCCGGTCGGCCCAAGCCGTCGCCTTCACGTCTTCCAGAAGGGACCGTTTCATGTCCTCGCGCAGCAGCTTCGCCAAGGCCGAACCCAGGTACGCTCGGGTGTCGGGCATCGATTCGAGGAGGATCAGCGCGGCATGACGCCCTTCGGCCCGGCTGGAAATCTCTTTGCTCTTCACGAAGGTCTTCAGGAAGTCCGCGGCCGACCCCGGCGCGACAGTTGGGGACTGCAGCTCCTTGGGAACAGGCGGTTCGTCCTGCCGGGAGCCGGGAGCGCCCAGGATGAGAGCGATGCCGAATGCGATTGGTCTCATGGTGGGCACCTCCTAACGAACCGCGGGAACGCTACCGCCGCGCGGAGCGGCGGACGGCGCGGTGCTCCGCGGCATACGCGGCGAGATTATCCATCTGGACGTGGAAGTCGTGCGACCCCCCGCCCAGCGGGGCCTTGAAGAAGCACGCCGCCTGGCGCATCGCGCCCTTCTCGCCCGAGCGGTGCGCGAGGTCGGCCAGCCGGACGAGGTCGATGACGAGCGGAGCCGCGAGCGCCGAGTCGCACCCCTGCCACGTGAACTGCAGCGACATCCGCGCCCCGAGGAAGCCTTCGAAGTGGATGAAGTCCCACGCCGTCTTCCAGTCGCCGAGCGACGGGACGTAGTCGATCCGCACGCGCGAGTGCGCCTTCGCGTCGCCCAGGATCTCGCGCAGGGCCGCGTCCTTGTCCTTCACCTTCGCGAGGTTGTTCGCGGGCGCGTCCAGCACCTGCCCGTCGCGGTTCCCGAGGAGGTTGTGCCCTTCCCACGACAGGACCTTGAGCCGCCGCGCCACGAACATCGGCGCCAGCACCGTCTTCACGAGCGTCTCGCCCGTCTTGCCGTCGCGCCCCGCGTGCGGGACGCCGCGCCGGACCGCCAGGTCCTCGAGCGAGGCCAGGCTCGACCCGACCGACGAGGTGAAGTTGACGTACGGGAATCCCCCGTCGATCGCGGCGTACGCGTAGAGCACGCTCGCCGGAAAGTGCTCGCGCCGGTCCTGCGCGATGAGCGCGGAGAGCGATTCGAGGTACGACAGCTCGCGGGGCAGGGCCGACTCCGGTTCCGCGGACGCCAGGTTGACGACGATGACGTCGTCGAGTCCGCGCCGCTCCTTGAACTCG
>DASRJF010000050.1:0-2562 GCA_035649615.1 Planctomycetota bacterium
CAGGGCGCGGCGGACGTCCGCGAGCGACGCGGGCATCACCTTGGTGGCCGCCGTGACCGGCATGAAGTTGGTGTCCCCGTTCCACCGCGGCACGACGTGCTGGTGGACGTGCCCCAGCAGGCCGGCGCCCGCGACGCGGCCGAGGTTCATCCCGAGATTGTACCCGTGCGGCGCGTAGGCCCGGTGAAGGGCGCGCTGCATTCGGCGGGTGAGTTCCATCATCTCGAGGGTTTCGTCCTCCGTCAGCTCCTCGAGGGCGCCGCGATGGGCGTTGGGCGCGATCATGAGGTGGCCGTTGGCGTAGGGGAACTTGTTCAGGATCGCGAAGCACGCGCGGCCCCGCTCCACGATGTGGTGGAGGTCGTCGCGCTTCGAGCGAAGCGCGGCGCAGAGAAAACAGGGCGTCGTGTCCTTGTGGCTCTTGATGTAAGTCATCCTCCAGGGAGCCCATAGCCTGTCCATGACTCGGGGATTGTACGAAACGAGGATCGCATTACGCATCACGCATAACGCATAACGGCAGGCGGCGCTGGACTCACGACTCTTGACCGTCATAATGTTCGATCCCCATGAAAGCCAAGTTGCGCGGCAAGGTCGCCCTCATCACGGGCGGGGCCAGCCCCATCGGCCAGGCGACGGCGGCCGCGCTGGCGGCGGCGGGCGCGCGGGTGGTCCTTCACTACCGCAGCTCCAAGGCCGCGGCGGAGCGCGTCGCGAGAAAACTCGGCGGACTCGCCCTCTCGGGCACGCTGCCCGGGGACGCCGATGCGATCGTCAAGGAGACCGTGCGGCGGCTCGGCCGACTCGACATCCTGGTCAACAACGCGAGCTATATCGAAAAGGCCGGGTGGACCGGGGACCTGGAGAAGCTCGACCTCGACATGTGGCGCCGGGCGTTCGAGGCGGACGTGCTCGGCACGTTCGCCTGCTCGCGCGCCGCGGCGCGCGTCATGAAGCGCGGCGGGAAGATCATCACGATCGGTTCGATCCCCGCGCTGGTGGGGGATCGCGACGGGATCATCTACGCCACGGCCAAGGCGGCGATCGTCGGGATGTCGAAATCGCTCGCCCTGGTCCTGGCGCCGAAGATCCAGGTCAACTGCATGGCGCTGGGGTCCGTCGAGACCGCCTGGACGCAATGGCTGTCGCCGACGCAGCGGAAGGCGTACGAGTCCGTGATTCCGATGGGACGCTTCGGCAAGCCCGCGGAGGTGGCGGAGCTCGCGGCGTACCTCGCGACGAACAACTGGATGACCGGCCAGACCCTGGTCCTCGACGGAGGCGAAACCCGGTGCTGACGCGCGCCCTGGTCTTGCTCTCGGGCGGGATCGACTCCGCGGTCGCGCTGTGGTGGGCGCGCGATCGGTACTCGGTCACGGCGCTGTCGTTCGACGGCCTGCGCCGGCCGCGGGGGGAGGTGCGGGCCTGCATGGCCGTGGCCCGTCGCGCGCGTGTGCCGCACCTCCGCGTGGATCTCCCCTTTCTCGAGGCGCGCTCGGATGGCTATGTGCCGGGGCGCAACCTGGTCTACCACTCGGCGGCGATCTCGATCGCCGAGCGCCGCGGCGCGCGGGCGGTCGTCGCGGGCCACAACCAGTCGGACGCGAAGCACTTCGCCGACGCGCGGCCCGACTTCTTCCGGCGCCTCCTGTCGCTCGCCGACGGCGTCCGGATCGTGAGGCCCTTCGCGTCGATGACGGATGCGCAGGTCGCGCGGCTGGGCGCCCGGATGGGCGTCCCGCTCGACATCACGTGGAGCTGTTATCGCGACGGCGCGAAGCCGTGCGGGCGGTGCGCCGCGTGCCGGGACCGGCGCGCGATCCTGCCATGAACTTCGACTCGCTGTGGCGCGACAGCATCGGCTTCTGGCGCGTGTGGGTGATCACGCTCGGCCGCCGGTACGGGCTCTTTGACCGCCCCGTCAAAGTGTGGGCCGATGCGGCGCTCGCCCTGGGCGTCGTGAAGCGGCGCGGCGGGAAGCTGGTGCCCGCGTCGCAGGAGTTGCTGATCGATCGCACGCACCCCGACTACCTCGCGGGCCATCTCATGTACGGCGCGCTCCGGTCGCTCGACTACGACGCGTTCGGGCCGTTCTTCAAGCGGGGCCGCACGCTGGGCCACCTGTCCCGGCCTCGCCGGACGGAAGCGGTGGAAGAGGCGACGGCGTGGGATCACGTGATGTTCCTCAAGCGGCTGCCGGCCGACGTGCGCCGGATGATGCGGCGCGGGTGCGACGTCTTCGAACTGGGCTGCGGCACGGGGGCGTGGCTCAAGGCGATGAGGCGCGCGTTCCCGAAGTCGCAGTTCTCGGGCGTCGATCCGGATCCCGAGTCGGGGGCTCCGCCGGGTCGCGCGGAGACCGCGGGCCGGACGGCGGGAGCGGACGTCGTCTACCTCGGAGAGGTGCTCCACCTCACGGACCGGAAGCGGACGCTCAAGAACTGCGCGCGCGTGCTGAGGCCGGGGGGGAAGCTGCTCGTCCTCGAGGGGTTCATGCCCGAGCGCGTGTCGTCGCGGCCGATGGAATCGGTGCTCTTCGCGATGCAGCTGGACCAGGCGTTG
>DASRJF010000051.1:0-2702 GCA_035649615.1 Planctomycetota bacterium
AACGTGATGGTCGATCCGGCGCTCGAGGGGGCGCTCGGCTATTTCGAGGCGCTGGCGAAGCTGGGGGCCTTCCATCCCGCCGTCGCGGAGCGCCTGAAACAGCTCGGCGGATTCCCCGTCCGCGGCGAGGTGCGGTACGCCCTCCTGTTCGACCTCGTCAAGGCGACAGAGGAGGTCACCTCCGCGGTCCGCGGGGACGTGGCGGACTCCGAATTCGAGAAGCCCGCGGGCCTCACGAAGGTTCCGAATGGCGCGATCGATCCGGCCTCGTGGACGCCGCCGGCCAAGCCCAGGAACTTCGCGCGGTCGTTCCTGGAGGACGAGATCGACCGCGAGCGCAATCCCTTCCGGCAGGACGACAAGAAGTAACCCATGTCCGCGGTTCGAGCCCACGTCGTCGTCACCGGCCGCGTCCAGGGCGTCCTCTACCGCGCGACCTGCCGCGATGAGGCTTCCGCGCGGGGCCTCAAGGGATGGGTGCGCAACAATCCCGACGGAAGCGTCGAGGCGGTCTTCGAGGGTCCCGACGCGGACGTGCAGGCCGTCCTCGAGTGGTGCCGCCGCGGCCCGCCTTCGGCCTCCGTCGGCGACGTCGCCGTCACGTGGGAAGCTCCACGCGGCGAGCGGGGCTTTCGAATCACGGGGTGACGGGTTCGGGCTATACTTGAGTTAGCCATGTCGTGGGACGGGAAGGAGCGCCGTTCTCACCGGCGCTACGGAGTGAAGGGAAGCGTCGTCCGGTGGCGGCCGGGCGCGCCGATCGGATGGATCTCCACGTCCTCCGCCCCCCACATCCTCATCGACTTGAGCGCCGACGGATGCCACTTCATTTCGAAGGTCCAGCTTCCCACGGGGAAGAGGCTGTCGCTGTCGATCGAAGCCCCCTCGGTCCCCGCGCCGGCGCGGGCCGCCGGGGCCGTCGCCTGGTCCCGCCGCTCGGAGGAGCACGACGCGTGGCACACAGGGGTGAGGATGCGCCCCCGCACGGCGCTGTCCGCGACCCGGCTCAAGAGCGTGCTTGACGGCGCCGTCCTGGACCACGTAGAAATCACGACCCGGCGGTACCTGAAGGAGATGGACAAGATCTGATGGCCAAGGACGCGCGCCGCTCGCTCAAGCTCAAGGTGACCTTTCCCGAACGGGTCCTCGGCGATCCCATCATCCACACGCTGTCGCACGACTTCGACGTCGTGCCGAACATCCTCCGCGGCCGCATCACGGGCAAGAACGCGTGGCTCGAGCTCGAGGTGGTCGGCACGGAGAAGAATCTCGAGCGCGCCCGGAAGTTCCTCACCGACCGCGGCGTGTCGTTCACCGTCCTGCCTTGATCGCGCGCTCCGGATGATCTGGATCGTCTACGCCTTCGCCGGCCTGATCGGCCTCATCCTGCTCCTGGCGCTCGCGGGGTCGCTCCTGCCCAAGGGGCACTCGGCGACGCGTCGCGCGACGTACCGGCGGCCCGCCGCCGAGGTGTGGGAGGCGATCACCGACATCGAGAACTTTCCCACGTGGCGGAGCGACCTGGCCTCCGTCGAGCGACTCCCCGACCGCGACGGCCGCCCGGTGTGGCGCGAGAAGGGCAAGTTCGGCGCGATGACGCTCGAGCAGGTCGAGGCCAGGCCTCCGGTACGGCTGGTGGGCCGGATCGTCGGCGAGAGCGCCTTCGGCGGCACGTGGACGCACGAGCTGACCGAGTCGGGCGGCATGACGACGCACGCCATCACCGAGGACGGCGAGATCTACAACCCGATCTTCCGCTTCCTCGCGCGGTTTGTCTTCGGCCACGCCGGGACGATGGAGAAATACCTGCGCGACCTGGGGAAGACGTTCGGCGAAGACGTAGAGACGACTTCTTGAGTCAGCGGAATGAGGAATGGGGAATGAGGAACAAGGAATCGAATCAGGAATCTGGAATATAGAAAGCTCAGACCCTCATCCTCCTCATTCCTGATTCCTTATTCCATTCCTCATTCCTAATTCCATATTCCAGATTCTCAATAGACGCGGCGGGCCTTGAGACGCTGGTCCTTCTCTTCCCCGATCCCGAGAAACGTCGCGCCCTCGTACACGCGCACGATGGGCGCGGGCGATCCCTGGTCGAGCAATTTTCCCTGCGCAAATCGCCGGGCATCACCCGCGTCGAGGACCACGGCCGGCAGGTGGTCGAGACCCGCGTCGGGCGGCCGAAGCGCCGACTTCAACTCCGTTTCCCCCGCGCGGTCGAGGCGAACGGCCTGCTCGACCCGGAACGGTCCGACCGCGAGCCGGCGAAGGTCGGCGACCGATCCGCCGCAACCGAGCGCGTCTCCGAGATCGCGCGCGATCGACCGGACATACGTCCCTTTCGATCCCCGCAGGACGAGTTTCAAAAGGGGAGGCTCGAACCGCTCCAGCCGCATGGCGGAAATCGTCACCTCGCGTTCCGGCAGGTCGACGGCTTCGCCGCGGCGCGCGAGCGCGTAGGCCCTTTCCCCGTCGACCTTGACCGCGGAGAACGCCGGCGGCCGCTGGCGGATCGCGCCCGTGAAGCGCGGGAGCATCGCCTCGACGGCTTCGCGCGTGATGGCCGACGCGTCGCGCTCCTCGAGCACGCGGCCGGCGGCATCATCCGTCTCGGTGCGGACGCCGAGCCGCACCGTCACCGCGTACTCTTTGTCGTGGCCTTCGTGGTAGGGCACCATCTTGAGGGCGCGGCCGAGGAC
>DASRJF010000052.1:0-4791 GCA_035649615.1 Planctomycetota bacterium
AGCAGCTTCTTTCCGAAATCCCAGCCGCCCAAGACGAACGCCATCCCGCCCTTGACGAGCGTGTTCGACGCGCACGCGACGAGGATCGCCAGCGCCGCGAGGCCGAAGAGGTTCGCGTTGTCGCCCGCCAGCTTCATGGCCGTGAGCGTCACGGCGTCCACGTCCGTGGATCCCGCGATCGCGCCCATCGCCACGAGGCCCGCGCCGCCGAACCCCTGCACCGCCAGCTTGGACAGCACGAGTACGGCGGCGAAGAGCGCGCCGAATTTCACGGCGCTCCACAGCTTGAAGGGATTGGTGATCCTGACGGGCTCGCCTTCCGGCGCCGGGTCGCGCGACCGGCGATAGTAGATCAGCGACCCCGTCGCGCCGGCCGCCCCGGCGGCCAGGAGCGGGATCGCGAGCGCCCTCGCCAGGCCGGTGTGGACGACGGCGATGATGATCAGGACCCGGATGAACATCACCGTCCAGGCCAGGACGATCCCCGCCGCGCACGCGGGGCCGATGCCGGGATGCTCCTTCGCGCGACCGGCGAGGGAGAGGGTCACGGCCGTCGACGAGACGAGGCCGCCCAGCAGTCCGGTCAGCGCCAGTCCGCGTCCCGCCCCGAGGACTCGAAACGCCACGTAGCCGGCGAAACCGATCCCCGCGATGAACGTGATCATGAGGCCGACCTGCCGCGGGCTGATTTCCCAGATCGGCTCCAGGGGGAGGAGCGGCAGGACGATCACGGCGACGACGAGGAACTTCACCGTCGCGTAGAGGTCGTCCTTCGAGACCTTCGCGGCCCACTCGTGGAGCGCGTCCTTCATGGAGAGCAGGGCGGTCGCCGCGACGCCCACGCCCGCGACGATGATGAGACGGTGCTCCGGCAGGACCTCCGGCGTCAGCCCCACCGCGCCGAGGAGGAACGTGATGATGAACGCGACTTCCGACGTCACGCCCCGGTCGCGCCCGTGGCGGACATCGTCGAAATAGGCGATCCCGATCAGGACGCCGACCGCGGCGAGGGCGACGCCCACCGTCCACGCGCCGAAGGCCCGGGCGAGAAGGGCCGAGAGCCCGCCCGCGAGGGCGACGAGGGGAAACGTGCGGATGCCGCCGACAAAGAGGCCGCGCGCGGCGCGGTCGGCCGCCATGGACTGCTCGCGCTGCAGCCCGATGAGGAATCCCACGGCCAGGACGAGGCCGAACGACGCGGCCACCTCGTGCGGGGTCATCCTCAGGATTGTAGGGGGAGGAGGGAATCTGGAATCTGGAATCTGGAAGCTGGAATCTGGAATTTGGAATCTTGAATCCGCCCTACACTGGCCCCATGACCCCCTTCTACCGGTTCGTGCGCGCGCTCCTGCGCGCCGCGCTGGGTTTCTATTACCGCGAAGTCGAGGTGGCGGGCGCGGAACGGATCCCCGCGGACGGGCCGCTCCTCCTCCTCGCGAACCACCACAACGGGATGATCGACCCGCTGATCGTGATCGCCGCGTCGCGCCGTCCCGTGCGCTACATCGCCAAGGAGCCGCTCTTCCGGATCCCCGTCCTCGGCTGGTTCATGCGGCGGCTCGGGTGCCTCCCGGCGCACCGGCAGAAGGACGCGGGATACGCGAAGGAAAAGAACGAGGAGCTCTACCGGACCGTCAAGGAGGCGTTTCTCGCGGGCGGGGCGATCGGCATCTTCCCGGAGGGCGGGAGCCACACCGACCCGGCGCTGGCGGATTTCAAACACGGGGCCGCGAAGATGGCGCTCGAGGCGGAGGCGCTCGCGGACTTCAAGCTCGGCCTGCGCGCCCAGCTCGTCGGGATCCACTTCGAGCGCACGCGCCTCTTCCGCGGCCGGGTCCTGGTCACGTTCGGCGACTCACAACCCGTGGCCGGGTACCGCGAGCGGTTCACGGGCGACCCGCGGGGCGCGGTGGCGGCGCTGACGAAGGATCTCCGGGCCCGGCTCGCGGTCATGGTCCTCGACGCGGAGAACGAGGAGGTCGCGCGCCTCGCGGCGATCGCGGAGCGGATCCTGCGCGACGGCGGGTCGGCGCCCGACCTCGAGGAGCGCTTCAAGCGGCAGAAGGCGGTGCTGGACCGGTACCGTCAACTGAAGGAGACGCGGCCCGCGGAGGTCGAGGCGGTGCGCCGCCTCCTGCGGAACTATGACCGGATGCTGAGGCTCGTCGGGAGCCGCGACGGCCAGGTCCGCGCCGAGTACCGCTGGCCCCGGATCCTGGGGTTTGCCCTGCGGAACACGGCGGCGCTCCTGCTGGCGGCGCCCGTCTTCCTCCTCGGGATCGCCGTGCACGCGGTCCCCTACGCCGCGGCGCGGACGTGCGCGGTTCTTTACCGGGGCGAGGAGGACCACCGCTCGAGCGTCGGCCTCCTGTCCGCGATCGCGATCTTCCCCCTGTGGTACGCGGGACTCGTCATCGCGGGATGGAACTCCCTGCCCCTCCGGTTCTGGCTGCCCGTCGTCCTGTGCGGGCCGCCCGCGGGGTATGTCGCCCTCCTGTGGCTTGACCGGATCAACCGGTTGGCGCGCGAGACGGCGGGGTTGTGGATCGCCCTGACCGGACCTGGCGTGCGGCGTCGGTTGGCGGCGTGGAGGCGTGAAATCGCGGTGCGCTTGGAGAAGCTGTCGCCGGGGTAGCGCCGGGCGCTATTCCTTCTTTTCCGACTCTTCCGGCGGGTCTGGCGACACCGCGACCAGGGCGATCCGCCAGCGTCCCTCGGACTTCACGAGCGTGAAAGCGTCCACGCCCCCCCACGTCCGGATGGTGGTCCCGCTTCCCTCGCGGCCCGCGAAGCTCGACCAGACTTGCGCGACGTCGCCGTGCGCCCGCACGGAGGCCGCCTCCATCTTTTCCTCGAAGATCTCTTTCCCTTCGACATTCTTGCGGACCATCTCGATGAAGGCCGCCGGCGTCATGCGGTTTGGGCCGGCGGGAGTGGCGAAGACGAGCGAGGAGTCGGGGAGGAAGTGCGCCGCCAGCAGCTCCCATCGCCGCGCGCTGAGGTCTTCGTACATCACCTCGAGGACGCGGATGATCTCGGGCCCGGGATTGGGCGCGGTCGACTTCGGGGGGGCGACGCAGGAACCGAGGATCAGCAGGACCGGGACAAGTCTCCGCATGGCCCCGACGCTACCATGCCCGGCCCCAATTCTCCAGAGGGAAAACGGCGTTTTTCCCTGCAGAATATGGATTGCGCCCGAGGGGGCTTCCGAGTAGGTTGTCACTCGCTTTCAGCCTCGGGGTGTGCCCGGGGCGCACCCCCAAACTCCCCTTTCCAGGAGAGAGCCGATGGCGAAGAAGGCGAATTCCGCGTTCATGAAGCCGCTGACCCCGTCCAGCTCGCTGGCGGAGGTCGTCGGCGCCAAGCCGCTGCCCCGCTCGGAAGTGGTCAAGAAGATGTGGGTCTACATCAAGAAGAACGGCCTGCAGGACAAGACCAACAAGCGGATGATCAACTCCGACGCCAAGCTGGGCGCGGTGTTCGGCGGCAAGAAGCAGGTGAGCATGTTCGAGATGAACAAGCACCTGGCGAAGCACCTGAAGTAGATCGGAAAATCCAGCGGGACGGACAGGCCGGTCAGGCCGAAAGCCTGACCGGCCCGGAGCCCGCGGGGGCCCGCTCGTGAATGTTCGCGCCGTCCTCCTCCTCTTCCTCCTCGGCAGTCCCGCCCTCTCCCAGGAATTCAAGCCCGCCGCTCCCATCGCGAAGGAGCGCTACATCTACGGCATGCCCGTGTCGGTCAAGAAGGGGTCGCGCTTCTCGAAACTGAATCTCGTCCCGGGCGGGTGGGAATTGTGGATCGTGGAAGCGAACGGCGCGCGCCCCTTCCAGTTCGGCGACAACGACCAGCCCAATCCGACCATCCTTGAAAAAGCGCGGGCGTGCACGCGCTTCCACGAGGCGCTTTCGGCGGAGGGGGGCGGCATGGACCTGACGATCGTCGTGCGGCGCCCCGGCAATTCGAAGGGAATCCTCGTCCGGGTGGCCATCGAGGGGTGGGACGCGGGGTTCGACTACATCTGGCGCAAGTGGAGGCAGGACCCCAAGCTCATCATCCTTCCGCTGGCCTCGACGCAGGTGGGGTCCGAGTCCTACACCGCCCGGGTGGACTACCGGGAGAAGGAGCGGCTGGACGAGGTCGCGGCGTACGAGCGGAAGAAGCGCGAGGAGGCGGATGATCGCAGGTTGCCCGGCTCGCCGCTCAAGAACCGGGAGTCGTTCCAGATCGTCCAGCGCCAGCTGATGCTGGACGCGGGGATCGAGAAGGCCACGGCCGCGGACGACGCGTATTTCGCGAGCCGGCGGTTGAAGTCGGAGGAGTGCCAACGGCGCGGCACGGACCGGCTGCAGAAAAAGGAGTACTTCGAGGCGCACCGCCTGCTGCGCCTGTCGGCGGCGTTGAGCGGGGACAAGAGCGCGGGCGGGGGCGCGGACTCCGTCAAGGCGGCGATCGCGCCGCTCGATGCGGAGGATCGGAACAAGCTCCGGACGAAGGCGCTCCAGGACGCGATGGCGGCGTCGAAGGAGAGCCTCGCCGACGCCGCCGAGGGGGCCGCGTTCTGCCTCTTCATGAACGAGGGGGACAAGGAGGCGGCGAAGATCCTCCAGCAATCCCGCAAGAAGGCGTTCGGCGCCAAGGACATGACCAAGGCGGACCTGGACCGCTGGATCGCGATCCTCGGGCCGCTCGCGGATCTCCCGGCGTCGTCGGAGCCGAAGGAGGACGGGATTTACCGCGTCAGCGGCAAGGTGGCGCGCGCGGGCCCGTTCACCCTGGTCGAGAACGCCAAG
>DASRJF010000053.1:0-3308 GCA_035649615.1 Planctomycetota bacterium
GGTCCGTCATCGTCCTGTCCGTCGCGATCGTCGTCAGCTTCGTCACGAGCGCCGTCGTCGCCTCGCGAGCCTATGTGCAGCGCGGCGCCCAGCCCTTCGATCTGAAGAAATCGCTGACCGTCACCGGATCGGCCAAGCACCGCATCACGGCGGACCTCGCGATCTGGAAGCTGTGGGTCACGGGGGAAGGCAAGACGGTCGAGGAGGCCTTCTCGAAGATGGACGCTTCGGAGCAGGGCGTGCGGTCGTTCCTGGCCAGGCACGCCTTCGCGGGCGAGATGGTCCGGGCGAGCGCGATCGGCACCGACGTCCACCGGAAGAAGGACGAGAAGGGGAACGAGCTGCGCGACGTCCTCACGTACGAGCTGACGAGGACGTTCACGGTGACCACGGAGGACGTGCGCAAGGTGGAGCGCGTGGCCGGGGAGGTCACGGAACTGCTGAAGGGAGGCCTCCGCATCATGTGCGCGGCCCCCGAGTACGTGGTCCGGAATCTCGGCGAGCTCAAGATGAAGGTGATCGCCGAGGCGACGGCGAACGCGCGCGCGCGGGCGGAGCTGATCGCGACGAACAGCAAGTGCCGCGTCGGCGAGGTGCGCGAGGCGCGGGCGGGCGTGCTCCAGATCACGCCGCCCTGGTCGACCGAGGTGACCTCGAGCGGGGTGAACGACACGACCTCCATCGAGAAGGACATCACCTCCGTCGTGAGCCTCGACGTCGCGATCCACGCTCAGTAGGCGGCCCGTCGCGCCGCCATGACGAGGAGGGCCGCGGCCGCGACGCCCGCCAGCAGGTGCTTGAGCGTGTGGCCGCTCACGGCGCCCACCGCCTCGAAGATCGGGCGGTCGAGGATCTCGCAGGCCTTCGCCGCCGCGTAGAGGCCGATCGCCCACCCGTACCCGGCTCCCCTCGTGTAGCGCGGGGGCAGGAGCAGGATCGCCAGCGGCAGGCAGATCATCGGGCCGAACTGGACCAGCGCGTACAGCCGCAAGTCTCCCGTCGCGCGCCACAGGAGCATGCTCGCGACACCGGTCGCCAGCAGGGGGCCGAGAAGCCGCCACCCCGCGGTCACGCCCACGCGCTCCGACGCGACGATCGCCGCGAGACTCATGATGACCCCCGTGAGCGGCAGCCGGTCCCACACCAACCGCGCGTCGTCCGGAGCCGCGTGGTACCACGCCGACCCGAGGCCGGTGAGGAGGTGGCACGCGAAATGGACGCCCCACATCCACCGCTCGCGCGGATCGAGGAGCCGGAACCGGGGAAGGAGCGCGAGGCCGGCGATCCCGACGAGTACGAACGGCAGGTTCGAGGCCACGTCCGCGAATCGGGGGATGCCGAGCCAGGCGCGGGTGTCGGCGAATTGATGGTAGGCCTGGTCCTGCGCGATCGGCGGAACGAACATCATGGCCACGACGCCCGCCGCCACGGGCGCGAGCACCAGGAAAATCCGAGCCGTTCGATTCACCGTCGAATTATCGTCGAAGGGGCCCTGTCATGCGCTCGCCCCCCGTCGCTCCAACGGATACGGATCGACAGAAACAGGAATATGAGCGGAGGGGGGTGATGCGGTACTATCCGTCCTCATGTGCGGGATTTTCGGGCTCGTCAGCTGGGAACCGGTCGCGCCGCGGCTGGTCGCGGCCGCGGACCGGCTGCAGTCGCGCGGCGAGCACTCCACGGGCGTGGCGACCTACGACGGCAGGCTCTTCTGGGACCATGGCGGCCTCGGGCCGGCGTCCGCCGTCTTCCAGAACTACGATCTCGGCCAGCTCCGCGGATCCTTGGGGCTCGCTCACACGCGCTACGCCACGACGGGGGGAGGCACGAAGGAGCTCCTCCTGCGCAACCGCCAGCCGGTCGGCAGCGACCGCCCCGGCCTCCGGACCTGCGCCAACGGGGACCTCGTCAACCTCCACTCGGCCCGTCGCCAGCTCATGACCAAGGGCTACACGTTCCAGACCGAAGTCGACGCCAAGGTCGTGCAGAACTTCCTCATCGAGCGCCTCCTCGAGCACAAGGCCCACGAGGAGTGCGACGCCGACGCCTACGCGGCGCGCCTCTTCGCCGCGGTGCGCGACGTGCACAAGGACCTGGTCGGCGCGTACACGGTCCTCACCGTGACGGAGCGGGGCCTGCTGGCGTTCAAGGACCCGCACGGCATCCGGCCCGGCTGCGTCGCCTTCCGGGAAAAACCGGGCGACATGTTCGGGTCGCGCGAGGTCGCCTTCGCCAGCGAGTCGAGCGTCTTCAACTACTTCGGGGACTACCACGACATCCGCGAGATCGAGCCCGGCGAGGCGATCTTCGTCGAGGCGGACACGCTCCGCGTCCACACCGACCGCGCGTCGGACTCGAAGGGCGCCTTCTGCTTTTTCGAGTTCGTCTACTTCGCGCGGCCCGACTCCAAGTTCAAGGGGCGGGTCGTCGAGGCGTCGCGGCGCGACCTCGGCGGCGTCCTCGCGGAGGAGTTCGCCGCGCACAAGGGCCGCGTGGACGTCGTGATCGGGGTCCCCGGCACGGGCGTTTCCGCGGGCATCGAGATGGCGCGCCGCTGGGGCGTGCCGTTCGAGAACGGGATCCTCAAGGTCGGGGCGAAGCGGAGTTTCCAGGAGACCTCGCAGGAGAAGCGCGAGCGCGCGATCGACGACAAGTTCCTCTTCATCAAGGAGTTCGTCGACGGGAAGAGCGTCGCGGTCGTGGACGACTCGAACGTGCGCGGCACGACGGCGCGGAAGATCGCGCGCCGGCTCTTCGACCTCGGCGCGCGCGAAGTCCACCTCTACTACTTCTGCCCGAAGGTGATCGGCCCCTGCTTCTACGGGATCGACACGCCGGACGAGTCGAAGCTCGTGGCCGCGGGCCGGACCGACGAGGAGATCCGCGCGTGGGTCGGCGCGACGAGCGTGAACTACATCTCGATCGAGGGCCTGATCCGCGGGCTCAACCTGCCCGCCCGCGAGCTGTGCCTCGCCTGCGTCACGAAGAAGTACCCGACGCCGGTGATCTCCGCCGGGGAGCGCGTCGCCCTTCGGAACGCCGAGCAGGTGCCGTGCGCGGAATGGCCCTCGTAGCCTATCGCTTTCCCCGCCCCGACTCGGCCAGGGCCTTCTTCAGGAGGTACTCGACCTGCGCCTGCAGGCTCCTCATCTCGTCGCGCGCCCACCGCGCCAGCGCCTTGTGGACCGGCGGCGGCAGGCGGAGCAGGACCGACTTGCGGGGCGCCGCGGGCGCCCACCCGGGCTCGTGGGCCATGGGCGTTCTCCTGACTATCAAGATGATAGCATAGTACATCAAGATGATATCAC
>DASRJF010000054.1:0-6629 GCA_035649615.1 Planctomycetota bacterium
CCGAGGCGCGCCAGGTAGTCCGACCGCCGCGCATGAACGGCGCGGAAGAAATCGACGATCTGGCGGATTTCGAATCCCCCCTCCGGAAGCGGCGTGCCGTCGAGGCGTCGAACCTCCTCGGGCTCGACGCGCAGGGTCTCCACGAGGACGGCGTCGGCGGCGTTCCAGTTCGAAGCCTCCGCGGCGACCGTCTCCCGGGGCGCCCCGTACGTCTTGAACGAGACCCGGTAGTCGGCGGAGCGGATGGGCCTCATGTGGCCGGGGAGAGGCCGGAACAGGATGAGCCCCAGGACCACGATCGATCCCCCCGCGATTCCCACCTGCTTCCAGCGCCGGGCGAGAATCCACCCGGCCAGCTGGACGATTCCGAACGCCGCGAACGGAATGAGCGCGGCCGCGAGCGGAGCCCGGAATCGGGCGAGCACGTAGAAGATCAGCATCGGGGCCAGCGACGTCAGGACCAGCGCGCCGAGAAGCGTGTGCCGCCCGGCTTCTTTCCACGCCGCGACCATCCCGAACAACGCCAACGGCAGGATCAAACCGAAGCCCACGAACCCCAGCCGCAGGATCGGCGCAAACTCGCGGTAGAAAAGGAAGTTCTTGTTGTTCGGCAGCTCGTAGTCATGGAGCAGCATCTCCATCTTTCGCACGATCAGCGCCGCGAAGGTCACGGGGGAATGCCGATCGAGCGTCTCTCTCACGGCGCTTCCGAACTTCCCCTCCGTGTCGCCCATCAGGCCCGCCATCGCGCGGTCGTCGACGGCCCATCCGCGCGTCGGATCGGTGTCGGGCCAGTTGGCGGCCACGAACGTGACCGCACCGACGGACGAGAAGCCGAAGAGAGGCGCGCCCACGAGGGCGTTCCGGATCACGGCGGGCGCCAGGCAGACGATCGTCCCCGTGGAGACCAGCCCGGCCGCGCGGAACCACGCGCGCCAGCGGTCCCGATGTCTCCACGCGAGGAGCGCGAACGCGGCGACGCCGAACAGGACGAAGATCGTCTGGATCAAGAGGGCGAGTCCGAACCCCGCGCCCGCGACCGCCCAGCGGCCGAGGCCCTCGCTTTCGAAGGCGCGTTCGAAGAGGACGAGAAGTCCGAGCGAGGCGAAGACCGTGATCGACGTGCGCACCAGCGTCAATTCGTAGAACACGAGCGGTCCGCACAGAAGCGCCAGTCCCGCCGCCACGAGCCCCGCCCTCTCCCCGAAATGCCGCCGCGCGATCAACCAGATGAGAACGTTCGACAGCACGCCCAGCGCCATCTGCCACGCGTACACCCACCGGGGATCCGGTCCGAAGAGCCGGTACGTGGCCCCGACCAGGTAGGGATAGAGCGGCTCCTGGTGAAAGAGCGCCTCGCCGTACCATCGATTCCACAGCGCCTGGGCCGGGTTCTTCCCCTGCTCCTGGTACTGGATTTCATCCGCCCGGTTGCGCACGAAGTACTCCCACGCGACCCGCTTGTGCCAGGAATGAAGGGGGTGAAAGGAGCCGTCCGTCAGGAGATCCCCCGCCGCGATCCGGCGGCCCCACTGGTCGAAGAAATTCGGGTCTCCATCCTCCCAGCGATGCCACTCGGAGCACGGGCCCCCGTCGATCTGCTCGAAGTACGCGACCCGGAACAGGATGGAGAGAACCACGAGGCCGAGGAGGATCCAGCGGGCGTGCGCCGCGAGCCGGCCTTCGATCCGGGCTCCGGGACCCGGCTCGATGGCATCCATCGGGGAGATCTAAACGGACCCCACGGAGGCGACGAGCGACCGGAAGAGATCGACGTACCGGGGAACCGTGGCTTCGAGCGAATACTCGGATTCCACCGTCCGGCGCGCCTCGGCGCCGAGCGAGTCCCTCAACTCCGGCGACGCGATGAGCTTCTCGATCCGCTCCTCCCACGACGAGAGCGTCCCCGCCAGGAACCCGTTCACGCCGTCGCGCACCAGCGTCCGGTGCGCCTCGACGTCGGACGCGAGGGCGGGAAGGCCGGCGGCGAAGTACGCCAGGAGCTTCGTCGAGACTTTTCCCCGGGTCCACGGATCCTCGATCTGGGGGGCGATCGCGATGTCGAACGAGCGGACGTCCTCGACTTCCGTCTCCGCCGAGAACGGCTGCGTGCGGACCGGGTAACCCGAGATCGCGGGGGCGTCGTCGCAGATGACGCGCACCTCGAGGTCGGGGTGGCGGCGGCAGACGCGCTGGAGCGGCACCGTCACGATCTCGAGCAGGTGCGCGTTGGCGCCCGTCCCCACCCACCCGATGACGAGGGGCCCCTCGCGCTTCGCCGGGGGTCGGGGCTTCCACCGCGCGAGGTCGATCGCCGTCGGCAGGACGTGGACGCGCTCGGGATGATCCGAGTACTTCCGGGCCACGCCGGCGAGGTACTCGTTCGGAGTCACGACCGCGTCGGCGCCGCGGACCGTCCGGCGGAAGCGCCGCTCGCGCGTGTCGGACACCCGCACGCCCGCATCGGATTTCTTCAGGAAGACGGCGTCGTCGAATTCGAACACGAGGCGCTTCGAGTGGGACCGGAGGCGGTTGTTGAGGAGCTTGGGGAGGAGCCGCTTCTGGAGCACGACGACGTCGTACTGGGAGGCGTGCTGGACCGCGCCGAGCTTGCCGATCATGCCCCCGGGCAGCTCCACGACGTCGCATTCGAGGCCGGCCTGGCGGAGCGGAGGAATGAGCTGCAGGACACGCCACCGGGTGCTGGGGGTGCCCTCCTTGTTGGTGAGGAAGAGGGCCTTCACGAGCGGGATTCTATCGCCGCCGCGCGGTCGGCGCGAGATTTGTTCGTGAAGGACCGGTTCAGCGCCTATCTTCGCGCGCGGCGGCGCGATACAATCAGCTCGTGGCCTCCCGAACCTACACCCTGCGCCAGAAGCTCGTCCTGGGCCTGGGCAAGCTTCGCCGCCTGTGGCTCGTCGCCTTCTCCCGCAAGACGATCGAGACCAAGCTGGAGCGCCGGCGCGGCGCCTGCTCCCGCTGCGGCGCCTGCTGCAAGCTCCTCTTCCAGTGCCCCGCGTACGACGAATCGGACGGCAATCCCAAGTGCCTGATCTACAACGACCGGCCCGGCGTGTGCGGCCTCTTCCCCCTCGACGAGCAGGACCTGCGCGAGCGCGACCTCGTCATGCCGGACAAGAAGTGCGGCTTCTTCTTCAGCGACACGCCGCTTCCTCCTTCGAAGTCCCCGCGGCCCGAGGCGATGCCCGCCAAGCTGCGCATGAGGGCGGGCGACGACGATCCGCGGAACGGACACGCGGGACGCCCGGGGTTCTTCCGGGCGCCCTTCGCGATCCTGGGAGCGATGTTCGTCCGACCCGGCAGCGGCAGCACCGTCAAGCAGCAGAAGAAGGCCTGAGAGCGGCAGCTGGCATCCAGCAGCAGGCATCCGGCATCAGGGATCAGGCATCAGGGATCAGGCATCCAGGATCCAGCATCAGGCATCGGGGATTCCTAAATCTTGCTACCTCCTCAACCCGATCCTAGAATGCGACCGTTTCCCACTCCCCGGGAGGCGTAGATGCTCCGGAAGATCGAGGCTTTTCTCACTCCTTCGAAGCTCGAACCCCTGCGCGAACTCCTCCTCAAGCGCCAGGTCGAGGGGATGAGCGTCCTGCAGGCGCAGGGCTGGGGAACCCGCAGCAAGGTGAAGAACGGCAAGCCCCAGTTCGAGGAGCGGGTCAAGGTGGAGATCGTCATCGACGAGGACCAGGTCGACTCCCTCATCCGGGGCATCCAGGATCTCGCGGGGTCGGGGAATCTCGGCTCGGGGAAGATCTTCGTCATCCCCGTCGAGGATGCCGTGCGCCTGAGCACGCGCGAATCCGGAAAGTCCGCGGTCTCGTAGCTGGAGGCTCGATGAAGACGAATGGCCGGAAGGGCGCCCTGTCCGCCGCCGTGGCGAGCCCGCGTCCGTCCTCCGCGCCGTCCGCCCCGTCGGAACGCCCGAACCCGTGGGCCATCGCCTGCCAGCAGCTGAAGGTGGCGGCGGACCTGCTCGATCTCGACGAAGGCACGCGCCAGACGCTGGGCACGCCCCGGAAGTGCCTGACCGTGGCGGTGCCGGTCCGGATGGACGGCGGGAAGACCCGGGTCTTCACCGGGCACCGCGTCCAGCACTCCACGACGCGCGGCCCGGCGAAGGGCGGCATCCGCTATCACCCCGACGTCACGCTCGACGAGGTCAAGGCGCTGGCGATGTGGATGACGTGGAAGACCAGCGTCATGGGCCTCCCCTACGGCGGCGGCAAGGGCGGCATCACGTGCGATCCCAAGTCCATGTCGCAGGGAGAGCTCGAGCGGATGACGCGCCGCTACACGTCCGAGATCCTGCCCATTATCGGGCCCGAGAAGGACATCCCGGCGCCCGACGTCAACACGAACGCGCAGACGATGGCGTGGCTCATGGACACGTACAGCGTCAACAAGGGATACACCGTGCCGGGCGTGGTCACCGGGAAGCCGATCCAGATCGGCGGCTCGCTGGGCCGCGACAAGGCGACCGCGCGCGGGCTCATGTACACGGTGCTGTACGCGCTCAAGCACCTGAAGCTGCCCGCGACGGGCCTGCGCGTGGCGATCCAGGGATACGGCAACGCCGGGTATTTCGCCGCCAAGCTGATGAGCGAGCTTGGATTCAAGATCGTCGCGTGCTCGACGTCCAAGGGCGGGATCTACACGACGAAGGGGTTCGACGCCGACGCCGTGAACACCCACTACCAGAAGACGGGCTCCGTGGCCGGCTGGAAGGGCGCGGACGCGGTGACGAACGAGGAACTGCTCGAGCTGGACTGCGACATCCTCCTCCCGTGCGCGCTCGAGGGCCAGATCACCGCCCGCAACGCGGCGCGCGTCAAGGCGCGGATTGTCGGCGAAGGCGCGAACGGTCCCACCACGCCCGAGGCCGACCAGGTGCTCTTCGAGAACGGCAAGTTCGTGATCCCGGACATCCTGGCGAACGCGGGCGGCGTGACGGTCTCGTACTTCGAGTGGGTGCAATCGCTCCAGAGCTACTTCTGGACGGAGCGCGAAGTGAACCTGAGGCTCCGGGACTTGATGGAGCGCGCCTTTGAGTCCGTTTACTCGGTGCACCAGGAGCGGAAGCTCGACATGCGGACGGCCGCCTACCTCGTGGCGGTCGGCCGGGTGGCGGAGGCGCACGCCTTGCGCGGGCTCTATCCCTGATCGGCGATTGTTGTCGGATCTGATGTCGGATGTCTGACGTCTGAAGTCTGGCTTGCAATGATTGGTATCCGTTCCACCGTCTAGTACAGTGGGTTTCTAGATCGTGCCTGGAGGCATCATGCGAGTTGCGATCGCGGCCCTGGCGGTGGCGGCCCTGGCGGGCTGCGGCGGAGGGCCCTTCCCCGAGCAGGAAAAAGAAGTCAAGGTCGAGATGGTCCGCCATTTCGCCGAGCTGAACGCGGAAGCCGGCCTCCGCGCGCAGGAGGCGAAGGCGGCGCGGATGGACATCGACATCGCGCCGACGGCGCTCGTCCTGAACCAGTACGCGTGGGACATCGAGGGATCCGTCTATCCGAACGTCACGTGCCACGCCTGCCAGGCCAAGCTCGGCACGCTGGCCACCGCGGTCAAGGAGATCCGCTGCCCCGCCTGCAACACGGACCTCAAGGAGGAGCTGGGCCGCGTCGGCCGGGCCCAGCCCATGTTCGAGATCAAGAGCGGCAACTCGCTCCCGATCGTCGTCGTCGTGCGGTACCTGCGCCACTCGCTCGCGTACGACCCGAGCTCCGCGGTCATGGTCAGCTCGAAGACCGAGGCGATGCCGGAGCACTCGATCAAGTCGTACACGGACGTCGCGAACCGGAGCCAGGGCTCCGTGTACTACGCGGGCGGCTTCTACCGGGTGGCGGGGACGGCGCTCTGCACGACGGCGTTCGTGTACAAGGGCGGCGAGCTTCACCAGGTCGATCCCGAGTCCGTGAAGAAGATGACCGCGGAATCGCCGGAGAACGTGCCCGTCTCGCAGATGAAGCTCGGCCGCTGGGGCGCGGTGGAAGTTCCGCGGACTCCGTGGCTGGGCAAGCCGCCGATGGAAGGGGCCGCCGCGCCGAAGGAGACTCCGAAGGAGGCTCCGACGGAGAAGCCGAAGTCGGAATAGCGCGCGGGAACTTCCAAAAGGGGTTGACTTGCGGGGACGCGTTCCTATAATCGTCCCCGCTCGGTGTATAGAACTCACCGGCGATCACGCGCCCGTCCATTGACGTCGATCGGGGCCGTAGGGAGAACGGGGAAAACGCCAACGCCACGCGCCGCGGTGTCGTATTTTCGGCGCGAAAGGCGTTTGAAAATTTTGAATCCAGGGCGGCCGAACGTTGTGGTAGCCGCCTGACGCGGATCTCGAATCCGCGGTGCCGGTCGTTGACAAACGGGAAGGTCCTAAGTTGCAACGCGAGTTGCAGCTTCAGGGCAGCAAATTGGCAAACCAGCGCTTATAGGATGGCTTTTGAATCCGCACCACACCCAAGGCCGCAAGGCCGCGGGATTTCGGTGAATGCGGATAAGCTACTAAGGGTGCATGGGGGATGCCTTGGCTCCCAGAGGCGAAGAAGGACGCTGCGAGCTGCGATATGCCAGGGGGAACCGCTGAGCAGGTTGCGATCCCTGGA
>DASRJF010000055.1:0-2394 GCA_035649615.1 Planctomycetota bacterium
TGAACAAGGTCAACTTCCAGCTCTTGAGCGACGCCCACATCGAGACCGACACCTCGGAATGGCCCGACAGCGGATTCATCCGGATCGAGAACGAAGCGATCTACTACCGGAGGATCGTGCGCGAGACGAAGAAGAACGGCTACTTTGACTTGTGCGAGCGCGGCCAGATGGGGACCGAAGACGTGAGCCACATGGAGGGAATCCCCATCGAGCTGTGGTCGGTCGCCGTAACCGAGCCCGACCAGAAGATCTCGAACCCGACGATCGTCCAATTCGGCGAGGAATGGTTCGGCCCCGCGCAGCTCGTCAAAGTCCCGCCGGGCGGTCCCGCGGAGTACTACTGGGCCGGGTGCACGATCGACTCGAAGGCGATCAATTTCGATCGCGGATCGACGTGGTCGACCGCCTTGGCGGATCACGAAGCCGGAGAGCGGCTCGTGCCGGTGTTCGCCGCGCGGGACCTGGATCCCTGCGTCCTTCGGAACAACCTCCAGCCCAACGACCCCGTCACCGCCATTGAGTCGTCGAATCACCGCGAGCAGCACAGGATCTGCAACTCGCTCTCGATCGACGACCTGCACGCCCGTCGGAACGCGAATCCGCCGCCCCGGGACTTGGCGGACCGCGGCCTTCAGCTGGCGGCGTTCTTCGCGCCGACGAAGCGGGACTTCTTGGTGGACGGTCTCCACAACCGGATCCTGAAATGGCCCTCGGGGGAACTGATCGGGGAACGGTGGCTCTCTCTCAAGAACCCGAGCGTCCTGTACGGACCGGCCAGGGCGTCGCTCGACGAGGTGAAGACGGCGGCCTCGCCCCAGCCGACGTGCGAGTTGAGATCCGCCGTCGAGCCCGACATTCCCGAGCTCGACGTGACCGACCTCAACGTGGCGGCGAATCACCCGAGCGGGGCCGTGCTCGTGGGAGGAGAGATCGTGGGCTTCGCCGCGACCCGGGGCGCGAACGCGCTGATCCACAGCGCGCGGGGCTGGCTCAACTCCCAGAAGGACGTGCACGACCGGGGGGACGCGTACTTCCCGCTCACTTTCCTTCCCGTGGCGGCCCTGGACCAGGGGGCGCTGCCCCACGAGGCGAGGTTCCTCCCCATTTCACAAGTCCTGGCCGGGAAGGGCTACGAGCGCGGATACCTCCTCGTGAACGACGAGGTCGTCGGATTCGAGGATGTTGGATCGAAGGGGACCGCGCTCGATTCGCTGGCGCGGTTCGACGGGACGGGGTTGTTCCGCGGCATGTTCGGCACCGTCCAGCGCGGCCACCCGGCCCGCTCGATGGTCTTCGGCATCCCGTTCCGGTACTGGGACGGCTACAAGCCGCGGCAGTTCGACAACCGCATGCCGTACTTCGAGGCGGCGCACACGACCCGCAATGCGAGGTGGCGCCAGGTCCGGTTCGTCACGGAGACCGACCGGAAGGACGCGAATCTCGTCCCGCACCTGTACCTGCGGATCGACGGACTCGGCGACTTCACGATTCCGGCGGTGGGCGATCATTCCGCGGTGGGGCACGTTTTCGAGGGGCGGCCGAATCCTCTCCAGGACTACGTTTCTTCCCGGCTTGAGAACGGGCAGGTCGAGGCGCGGTTCTTCCTCGAATACAAGGAAGGGTCCTATTGGCCGAAGGACTCGTGGAAACGGACGATGAAGATCCACGAGATCCGGATCGACTACGACCGCGATACGAAGATACTCCTTCATGAGATCAAGTAAGCGGCCGGTCGGGTATCCTCAGGGCCGGGGTGGAAGAATTATGCGTCCGATCGCCGGGGGGCGTCGTACTACTCCATTGGATAATCTGGGTAACAGGGCGGGATCCTCGACTCACTCGGGGCTCCCGCTTTCGTCGTTTCAGGGGGACTCCCGCGCGCAGGAGGCCGACATGCCGCGTACCCGACTGGCGAGCCGCAAGTCCGGCCTCGCCCTCATCCTCGTCCTGACGGTCATCATGGCGCTGGCGGTGATCGCCACGCCGTTCGTGCTGTCGATGATCATGCACGAAAAGACCGCCGTCGCGGAACGCGCGCGTCGCCAGGCGGGGTACGGCGCGGAGGGGGTCCGCAACTTCGCCGTGGCCCACCTCTATCGCGGCGCGGAGTCCTTCGAGCGGCAGTCGCTCGACCAGGGGAAGGAAGGGGCGACGCCCTACATCGACGATGAAGGCGAGTTCGTGGTCGAGATCCGGGACGCGCGGCTGAAGGACCTGGGGGTGCGGGACCCCAAGGGGAACCTGTGGGGGGTCACGGCGACGGACGAGCAGGGGAAGCTCAACGTGATGAGCGCGCCGGACCGGGTGGCGGTGAACCTGAGGACGAACCTGAGCCAGCGGGTGACGGACCTGAAGGACGTGTTGACGATCTACTCCGGGAGGCCGGCGCGGTGG
>DASRJF010000056.1:0-4420 GCA_035649615.1 Planctomycetota bacterium
CCACCGCGCCGGCCTCCCGGAGTAGATCGTCAACACGTCCTTCAGGTCCGTCACCCGCTGGCTCAGGTTCGTCCTCAGGTTCACCGCCACCCGGTCCGGCGCGCTCATCACGTTGAGCTTCCCCTGCTCGTCCGTCGCCGTCACCCCCCACAGGTTCCCCTTGGGGTCCCGCACCCCCAGGTCCTTCAGCCGCGCGTCCCGGATCTCGACCACGAACTCGCCCTCATCGTCGATGTACGGCGTCGCCCCTTCCTTCCCCTGGTCGAGCGACTGCCGCTCGAAGGACTCCGCGCCGCGATAGAGGTGGGCCACGGCGAAGTTGCGGACGCCTTCCGCGCCGTACCCCGCCTGGCGTCGCGCGCGCTCGGCGGCCGCGGTGCGCTCATGCATGATCATCGATAGGACGAAGGGAATGGCGATGATCGCGAGACCCATGATGACGGTCAGGACGAGAACGAAGGCGAGGCCGGACCTGGGGTCCCGGTGGGTGTGGAGAGCCCCTCCCTGCTTTCCCGCGTGCCTCACAGCGTTCTACGACGGGACAACGGAAGTGGACGGGATTCCTGGAAAAAACTCTATCGGCGGACGAGACCCTGTCGCGTGACGACCAGGGTCTTCGAAGTCGCGGGTGATTTCAGCGTGATCGTGACATCGCCCGTGTGGCGGGTGGCATCGAGGCGACCCGACCCGTCGAAGGCGACGATGTACTCCCCGTCCTTCGTCTTGGCTCCTTTCGGAAGTTCGAACGCGACCTGCGCCGGAAGCGAATACTGATCCTGTGGGACGATGACGCTGACCCGGACCTCGTCCATCAGGCCGGAGAGGCCGTCCTTCTTGGAGCTCAGCGTCAGCGGCGCCGCCGCCCTCCAGTCGTGGGTGCACGGCTTCGATCCCGCCTCGACGCCGTTGAGCAGGATCTTGATCTCGCGCCCGTTGTAGATCGCCTGGCAGTAGACCCACCACTCGCGCTGCACGAGATTCGTCCCGGAGTTGGCGATCGTGTTGCCCACCTTCACGTTGACCTGCCCGATCGCGTCCACCCACACCTCCATCTCCTTGCCGATGGTGGCGAGGTAGTGCTTGCCGGTCCCCGGGGTGCGCCAGAACCACATCTCGATGGCGATGCCCTGGTCGGACGCGTGTTTCGGGATCGTCCCGCAATCGATCGTGTTCCCGGACACGAAGCGATAGGCCAGTCCCACCCGGCCGAGGACCTGGACCGCGCCGTTCACCTGGAGGGTCCGGCCGAAGCCGGCCGACGTGTCTTCGAAGTGGCACATCACGGCCGTCTCGCGGATGAGCGTGCCGGCGGTGCGATTGTCCGTGTTGATCACGACCCAGGCCGGCGAGTTCTCGGCCCGCGCGTGCTCCCCCGCGGCCCGCAGCAGCGCCGTCACGGTGTTCGCGGCCGCCGTCACGCCGAGATCCCGGTTCGAATTGCGGAGGATGTTGATCGTCATCGCGAAGATCATGGAAAGGATGGCGAGCACGACGAGGATTTCAAGAAGCGTGACGCCCGATCTCGAGCGGCGATGCATTACCGGGCCTGCACGTCGTCCGCGGTGCCGGGCTTGCCGTCGGGACCCACGGACAGGATCTGGAACCGGTTCGGACGGAGGAAGGCCTTCGTGACGGGGCTGCGGGTCGGTTCGAACGACGCCTCCGGACTCGTGGGATCGACTTTGATGCGCCGGTTTCCCGCGCTGGGCTTTTCGTAATCCTTCCAGTGCATGTAGGCCAGCGCGTACCCGAAGCCGTCGCTGATCTCGCGCAGCTGGTAGTCGCCGAAATACCAGTTCGTGACATTCTTGGACGCGGAGTCGTTGTCCACGTTCAGGAGCTGGTCGTCCCGGATCGTGAGCAGGGGGTCGCCCTTGGTCCGGCTCGCGAGGCACGACGTCAGGGCCTCGATCCCGTTGTTGGTCTCGTTCGGCAGGGCGATCTTGAACTCCGCGAGCGACGTGGGCGGGTAGTCCGCCCAGCCCCGCTGCTTGTACTGCTCGCACGCGATGACCAGGCCCTCGATCAGCGCCTCGGTCTTGCTCACCTTCGCGCTTTTCAGCGCCGCCGTCACCCCCACGATGGCAAGAGACATCAAGATCCCAAGGATGACGATCACGACGAGCATCTCGATCAACGTGAATCCAGGCTTCCCAAGGGACTTGCCGGAATCTGGAATCGGGAATATGGAATGTCGAACCTGGAATCGGGTTCGAGCCTTCGGGGACCGCAAATCCCAAATCGCAAATCCCAAATCGTCCCCTTCGAACCCCCGAATCCTCGTGGTCATACCCGTCATTGGACTCCCCTACTGCTTTTCCACCGTCAGGACGCGCACGTCGTCGATGCCCACCGACCACTTCCGCCCCGTGTTCAGCGTGCGGGCCCACAGCTGCAGCATCATCGCCGGCGCGTTGGCCACCGCCTGGGGGACCTTGATCTGGGTCTTGTCGGTCAGCAGGCGCCACGCTCCCTTGGCGTCGTCCCAGACCGAGAAATCGAACTGCCAGGTCTTCTGCTCCGTCGGATGGTCCTTGCGTTCGAGCTTGAAGCGGACGCGCGTCGGCGCCGCGGGAAGCGCCCCGAGGCGGATGTTGGGCCGGCTCGGACCCTTGGTGCGGTCCGCCATCATCTGCTGATGGAAGATCAGGATCGGCTTGGCCCCCGACGCCGTGGGATCCTCGAAGAACACGAAGTGAAGTCCCGTCGCCGTGCCGGCCGGCGCGAGCGCGGTCGTGTAGAGGGAGAACCCCGCCTCGAAGCCCGGGCTCGCGTCGTACAGGAACGTCCCCTCGACGCTCAGGAACGTGTCCCGCGGGATGTCCCGGTGTTCGAGCGCCACGAAGGACGCCGCCTGCGACGTGCCGGAGGCGTCGCCCAGGTTCGCCCGATCGTTGGCGAACCGGATCTGCGGCTCTCCCGTGCCGATGACGGTGATCCACGAATTGGCGAGCGACGGCTGGTTGCCGTCGAAGCGCTCTTCGATCAGGACCCGCTGGACCCTCCAGTTCTCGATGCTGTCGAGCGCCTTCCCGCATTCCTTCTGCCATTCCAGGTCGGAAGGATCTTTCAAGTCCGTATGAGACTGGCCGTACTTGAACCGGAGCTCGGCGGCCTCGAGCCTGTCCTTGGGCGAAGGCGCTCCATGCCAGTAATCGAGGTACCCCCGGGCGTAGTCGATCAGCGGATCGGGAACGCCCGGCCTGACGGCGACGGCGCGGTCGAACGCGGAGATCGCGTCCCGCACCCTGCCCCTCACGGCGTACACGCATCCCAGGGCGACGTTGGCGGCCACGCTGTTGGGATCCGCCCGGTACGAGGCCTCGAGAAGCGTCTGCGCGTTCGTGCGATACCCGTCGGCGCGATCCCGGTACTGAGCCTGCTCCTCGCGCGGCGCGGAGGCCGCCTTGTTCTGCTCCTCCCGGGCCAGCATCAGGTAAGCCAGGGCCGTATCGGTCGTGGCCGGCAGATAATCCGGATTGGCCTTGAGCGCGGCCCGGAACAGCGCGAGGGCCTCGTCCGCCTTCCCCTCGCGGAGCTTCAGGCGGCCCAGCGCGTACGACATGAAGTAATCGTCGGGCTGGATCTTGCGCGCGCGATCGAACGCGGCGGAGGCGTCGGCATACTTGCCCGTCAGCACGGCGATGAAGCCCGGTCCCGCCGCCGCCGTGGAGGAATCCGGATCGCGCTGCGCGGCTCCCGAGAACAGGATCTCCGCCTCGACGGGACGGCCCTCGGCGAGATACAGGAACGCCAGGTTGAGCCAGGCGTCGATCAGGTACTGGTCCGCCTTGATGGCCGCCAGGAATTTCCCGGCCGCGTCCGGCTTCTTCTGGAGCGCGAGGGCGACGCCCAATCCGTTGAGAGCCTCGGCGAGGTTCGGCTTGGCGGCGAGGGCGGCCGCGAACGACTCCTCCGCCTCCTGGGCCAGCCCTTGCCTCAGCCGCGTCAGGCCTTGGACCACGAGCGCCCTCGCGAGATCGTCCACGTTGGAGGGAGGGCCCCCCACGAAGAGGGCGTTGATCCGGGCCATGGCGAGCTTGGTCTCGCCGAGATTCAGGCGCGCCCGGGCGAGGGCGATCTGTCCCGGGGCCCGGCCCGGTTCCAGCGCGAAGGCGGCGTCATAGCTGATCAGGCTCCGCTCGTGATACCCCAGGTCCGCGTACAGGGCGCCGAGGTCCAGGTGAATCTGGGCGTTGTCGTTGGCGCCGCCCTTGACGGTCTCGATGTAGTCCTGCACCGCGGCGATGGCTTCGTCGTAATTCCCCAGGTCGGTGAGAACGACCTTGAGTTCGCGGACGAGCGCCCACATGGCCGGACCCGTGTCGCCCTTCTTTCCCAGCGCTTCCACCGCGGCCTTCAGCTCGGTCCGCGCTTCGGGAAGCATCCCCGCCTTGTCGCGGCACCAGGCGGCGAGCTT
>DASRJF010000057.1:0-7426 GCA_035649615.1 Planctomycetota bacterium
CCGCAGGCGCAGGAAGAATCCAAGACCGACAAGCAGATCAAGGCGCTCACCGAGAAGGTCGACAAGCTCGAGAAGCGCGTCGCCGAGCTCGAGAAGAAACTGGCCGAAAAGCGCTCGCCGGCCGGGTTCGAGGAGCAGCTCAAGTCCCTGCTCGAGAAGTTCGGCGGGGAGGACGCCCTGGGCGATCTCCAGAGGAAGCTCGACGAGTTGCGCGAGTCCATGCCGGAGATGCCCGACTTCGAGTCCATGCCCGACCTCTTCCAGGGGCTCGACCTGGAAAGCGTCCTCGAGATGTTCAAGGGCCAGTTCGGCGGCGAGCTCCCCGAGTTCTTCGACGGGCTCGACATGGAAGGCCTGTTCCAACAGTTCAAGGGGGCCCCGGACCGGAAGCCCGAGCCCAGGAAGGGCCCACCGCGCCGGCGCTCAATCTAAGCAGGTACGACTAAGTTTTTACCCATCGGCAACACATGACACGGTTTGAGGACCTCGCGGAGTTTGCGGCCGCGGCTCATCCGATTGAGCAAGCCGACGACGGCGCCCCTGAATTCAGTGCGATCCTGGACGAGCATTCGGCTGAAGTAGTCCTCTTTGAGGTGCTTCCACAATCCCTCGATGTCGTTCAGCTGCTCCGAGGTGTAGGTGGGAAGCCAGAAGACGCGGATCCAGTCCTTGGCCCGATCGATTTCAGCGAGGCTGCGACGCGACGTGTGCGCGGAGCCGTTGTCCAGGACAAGCACGATTCTCTTTCCAGTCCGTCGGGCTCTCCTCCGAAGCGCGTGCAGCATTCCGATGAAGAGGTCCGTGTTCGGATAGCCGGGGCCGTCCGCGAAGACGAAAGGTCCATCAGGCCATCGCATCGCACCACACACCGCGACTCGGGCGTTCTTGCCGGGAGTCGCGATCAGCAGAGGGCGGCCACGTTCCCGGTAGGTATACGCCGTTACCGGAAGCAGCTCGAAGCGGACTCCGTCGCCATACCAAAGTTCGAAACTGGCCCGGGGCTCCAGAGCCCCTTTTTCAGCCGTTTGAGGGCTCTCCAGGCCTTTTGCGTCGCCGACCGATTCTGGAGGTTGCGCAAGGTCCGCTTGGTCTTCCGCCACACGAACCCGTTGCGGCGAAGCAGCTCGGTGATCCACGCCGGAGTGACTCGTACTCCCGTCCGCAGGGCGACATACTCCGCCAGTCGCGGGGCGGTCCATCGCGTGAAGGCGTATCCCACCTGCCGGGGATCTCGTCTGACGACTCGAAGGAGCAATCGCAGGTGCGCCTCGGACATCTCGGGCGGTCGGCCCTCCCGCGGCGCGTCCTCGAGCCCGAAGTGGCGCTTGCTCAGCCAGCGCCGCTTCCAGTTCAACAACGTCTTTCGCGAGATTCCCAGCGACTGCAGAATCTCGGAAGACGCCACCTTCGCGGCCAACAACAACAAACCCGTCGCCCGATTCCAGACCCGAACGTTGGGAGCGACGCGGCGCTGTCGCAAGAGCGCTCTCTTCTGGGCCCGGGTGAATGAAAGGTTGATGGCCGAAGACATGGACCGCCTCCCCTCTCGTCTCCATCTGGAAGGCTACCATGCTCGGAGTTCTCATAAGGCCGATGGGTAAAAACTTAGTCGAGATAGCTTAGCTCCAAGCTTCAAGCTCCAAGCTTCAAGCCAGAGAAGATCAATTCCGCGATTGCGATACGCCATTCCATGTGACTCCGTCCGCCCTGCTTAAGGCTTAAAGCTTAGAGCTTAGAGCTTCTTCTGGATGCTAGAGTCTCCGAACTTCATGGAGACATCAAAGGACCGTGGCCTGGGTTTGGGCCTCCTGGCCGCCTGCGTCATCACCCTCCTGTGGTCGGGGAACTTCGTCGCCGGGAAAAAAGCGACGGGCACCAACGGCGCCCCCGGGCTGGACCCGATGCTCATCGCGTCGATCCGGATCTTCTCCGCCGCCGCGTTCTTCCCGCTCCTGCTGGGTCGCCCGGACCGGACGGTGCTGAAGAGACCCGGGATCTGGAAAGAGATCCTGCCGCTCGGGCTCGCGGGGATCTTCGCCAACCAGTTCTTCTTCGCCGCGGGCATCAAGCTCACGACACCGAGTCACTCGGCCCTCGTCCACGCGCTCATTCCCGTCTTCGTCCTCGTGATCGGCTGGATCTTCCTTCGGGAACGCACGAGGCCGGTGAAGATTGTCGGAGTGCTGCTCGCGATCGCGGGGGCTTCGTACGTCGCGCTCGCGATGTCGCAGGTGGAGCGCGACCGCACGCTGATCGGCGACGCGCTGACGTTCGCCGGCGCGCTGTCGTTCGCGGTCTACATCGTCATCGGCCGGCGCGTGCTCCAACGGATGGGATCACTGCCCGCCGTGACCGCGGCGTTCCTCGTCTCCGTTCCCTTTTCCGTTCCGTTCTTCGCCTACGCGGCGTGGCGGCAGGACTGGTCCGCCGTGCCGGCTTCGGCCTGGCTCGCGCTCGCCTACATGATCGTCGCGGCGACGTTCATCTGCTACACGCTGCACATGTACGCGCTCTCGAAAATCGGGCCGCTGAGGGTCGCCGTTTTCACGAACCTTCAGCCGATCCTGGGGACGCTGATCGCGCAGGCCTTCGGCGAGGACCAGTTGACGCCGGAGTTCGCGGCCTGCGCCGTCGTCGTCATCGCGGGCGTGGCGATGGTGCAGTTCTCGAAGGGCTGATTACGTCAACAAGGCGAGCGCGGCCTGCGCGTCCGGAACCCGGAAGACGGCCGTGCTCTCGCCGCTTCCCGAAGTCGTGGCGTAGGCGTGCTCGATGTTGGCCGACGCCTTGGCCAGCCGGATCGTCAGCTTGGCCCCCGCGCCCTTGCCGGAGGCGCCGGAGACGCAGACGACCTGGGCCTCCGTCGCGGCGAAGCTCCCGTCCGCGAGCGCCTTCCGCGCCTTGCGGTCGTCGTCCGGCACGAGCAGGACCTGCGCGGACCCGTCGTGTCCCCAGCCGCAAAACCCGAGGACGTTCACGCCCGCCTTCGAGAGCGACTCGAGGACGCGGGCCAGCTCCCCCGGCCGGTGGGGGAGCGCGACCGAGAATTCCGTCCGGATCTTGGCGCCCATGCAAACCCCCCGTACGAAAGCGAATGAGGAATGTGGAATGAAGAACAAGGAATGGAATCTGGAATCAGGAATAGGACCATTCCGTATTCCACATTCCATTCCTGATTCCCAATTCTTTATTCCCCATTCCTCTTGCGAGCCAACCAGTCTTTCAAGGCCGAGTGACTCGACTTGAACGCGAGGTCGCCCCAGGGGATCTCGGCCGCGGCCGCGACGCGCACCGCCTCGGCGTCGTCCCCGGCTTGGAGCCTCCCCCCGACGGTGCGGCCGAGGAAGGCCACGACGACGACGCTCCCCCCGTGCCAGGACTGGACGTACGAGTACGTGCCCAGGTGGCCGTCGAGGGCGACCTCGAGTCCGCACTCCTCGCGCGTCTCGCGGACGGCGGCCTCCTCCAGCGTCTCGTCGATCTCCATGAACCCGCAGGGGAAGCTCCAGAACCCGCGGCGCGGGTCGACGGCGCGGCGGACGAGCACCACGCCGCCGTCGTGTTCGACGACGACGCCCGCGGCGATCTTCGGCTGGCGGTAGGCGACGAATCCGCACGCCGGGCAGACCTGCCGCACGCGCGTGTCGAATTCCGGGGTGCGGTCCTCGAGGGCCGCGCCGCAGAGCGTGCAGAACTTGGGGTCCGGGATCTTTTGGGCCATGGGTGAAAGTGAGTTCAAGGTTCAAAGTTCAAGGTTCAAGGTTCATCCGAAGTCCCAAGTCCGAGGTCCAGGACGTCCGACTTCGGACGCTGGACGAACATTGAACCTTGAACTTTGAACCTTGAACTCCGTCATCGGGGCCATATCCGGGTCACGATTCTAGCACGCGCGGAGTCTCACCCTTGACGACCTGGGAGGGCCCCGTTAGGGTACCGCCGCTTCTCATGACTTTCGCACTCGCTTTCCAGCAATCCTCCGAAGCTCCCGCGCGCTCGATCGGCACCCCCGTGATGTGGGCCGGGTTCCTCGCCTTCGTGGCGCTCATGCTGCTCCTGGACCTCGGCGTCTTCCACAAGAAGGCGCACGCGATCCGGATCCGCGAGGCGATTGGATGGACGGTGGTCTGGATCTGCCTTGCGCTCATCTTCAACCTCGGGATCTGGATCTTCGGGGGCCCGGACCGCCACACCCTCGCCGTCCAGTTCCTCACGGGGTACCTGATCGAGAAGGCCCTCAGCGTCGACAACATCTTCGTCTTCATCATCATCTTCTCGTACTTCAAGGTCCCCCCGATGTACCAGCATCGGGTCCTGTTCTGGGGGATCCTCGGCGCGCTCGTCATGCGCGGCCTGTTCATCTGGCTCGGGATGGAGCTCCTGAAGTTCCATTTCATGATCTACATCTTCGGCGGGTTCCTGGTTTTCACGGGGATCAAGATCCTGATCCCGAAGCGCGAGGAGGCGCACCCCGACCGCAACATCGCGTTGCGCGTGTTCCAGTGGATGTTCCGGGTGGCCCCCACGTCGCTCCCCGGGGCGGCGGCGCCGATCGACTACGGCAAGAAGTTCCTCGTGAAGATCGACGGGAAGACGTGGGCCACGCCGCTCCTGATGGTGCTGTTCGTCGTGGAGGTCACCGACCTGCTCTTCGCCGTCGACTCGATCCCCGCGATCCTCGTCATCTCGAACGACGCGTTCATCATCTACACGTCGAACATTTTCGCCATCCTCGGCCTCCGGGCGCTGTATTTCGTCGTGGGAGGCATGATGGACAAGTTCCACTACCTGAAGATCGGGCTGGGGATGATCCTCGTCTTCATCGGAATAAAGATGGCGGGCCAGGAGTTCCTTCTGAAGCTGCTATACGGCGACGAAGAGCGCCGGAGCATCTCGCCCGTCATCTCGTTGGCCGTCGTGGTGGGCCTGCTCGCGGGCTCGATTGCGGCGTCCCTTATCTGGCCCCCGAAGAAAGCGGCCGGGACGGCGGCTTGACTTTGAAAAAATCACGCGGCTATACTCCGCCGCCACCGATGCCCCCCAAGAAGTCCGCGAAAAAGACCAAGGCGGCGAAGCCTGCCGAGGCTCACGTCGACCCGGTCCCGACCGAAGTCCTCAAGCTGAACCTGAACAAGGGCCGGAAGGGCCGGTCCCTCGTCATCGTCGAATCGCCCGCGAAGGCCAAGACCATCAACAAGATCCTCGGCTCGAAGTTCGTCGTGAAGGCCTGCATGGGCCACGTCCGCGACCTGCCCGAACGCGAGTTCGGCATCGACATCGAGAAGGACTTCGAGGCGAAGTACGCGACCGTCAAGGGCAAGAGCAAGGTGCTCAACGAGCTGAAGGCCTCCTCCAAGGGCGCGGAATGGGTCTACCTGGCGCCCGACCCGGACCGCGAGGGCGAGGCGATCGCGTGGCACTTGAAGGAAGCGCTGAAACTCTCGAACGCGAAGGCGCGGCGCGTGACGTTCAACGAGATCACGAGGCGCGGCGTCCTCGAGGCCTTCGAGCACCCGGGCCAGATCTCGATGGACCGCGTCAACGCGCAGCAGGCGCGGCGGTTCCTCGACCGCATCGTGGGCTACAAGCTCTCGCCGCTCCTCTGGAAGAAAGTGGGGCGCGGTCTCTCCGCCGGCCGCGTCCAGTCCGTCGCGGTGCGCCTGATCGTCGAGCGCGAGCGCGAGATCCGCGCCTTCAAGAAGGTCGAGTACTGGACGCTCGAGGCGCGCCTCTCGCGGAAGAGCGGCCCGCCGTTCGCGGCGCAGCTCGCGAAGATCGACGGCCAGGAAGCGGAGATCAAGACGGGGGACGAGTCGAAGGCGCTCGTCGACGAGCTTCAGAAGGCGGCGTGGACCGTCGCGGCCGTCGCGAAGAAGCAGCGGTTCGACGCCCCGCCGGCTCCCTTCACGACGAGCACCCTCCAGCAGCAGGCGGCCAACCGGCTCTACTACTCCGCGACGCGCACGATGATCGTCGCCCAGCAGCTGTACGAAGGGGTCGAGCTCGGCGACGAGGGATCGGTCGGCCTCATCACGTACATGCGTACCGACTCGTTCCGCGTCGCCAACGAAGCGGTCGTGTCGGCGCGAAGCCACATCGCGAAGAACTTCGGCGAGAAGTACCTGCCCGACAAGCCTCCCGAGGTGAAGAAGGCGGGCAAGTCCGCCCAGGAGGCGCACGAGGCGATCCGCCCCACGGAGCCCGACCGGACGCCGGACTCGATCAAGCACTTCCTCACGCCCGAGCAGTACAAGCTCTACCGGCTCATCTGGCGCCGGTTCATGGCGAGCCAGATGCGCCCGGCGGAGTACCTGAACACCGAGGCGCAGATCACCGCGGGACGGACCCTGTTCAGCGCGCGGGGACGCGAGCTCGTCTTCGACGGCTACACGAAGCTCGCCAGCCCGTGGATCCGGGGTGAAGAGGTCAAGGCGATGGAGAAGGAGGGGCTCGACGCGCCGACGATCCTCCAGAAGATCAAGGCGGGCGGCTTGCGGCCGACGCCCGACGCGGTCGACGAGATCCGGAAGCTCGCCGCGAAAGCCGACGTGGACAAGCCCCTGGTCGACGCGCTCACCGCGTCGAAGGACCAGGTGCTGCCGCCGCTCGAGGCGGGCGACGCGCTCGACCTGCGCGACCTGATCCCGGACCAGCATTTCACCGAGCCGCCCCCGCGGTACAGCGAGGCGAGCCTCGTCAAGGCGCTCGAGAAGTTCGGCATCGGCCGCCCGAGCACCTACGCGCCGATCATCCAGACGATCCAGGATCGCGGGTACGTCCACCCGGTGGAACGGCGGCTCCTCCCGACGGAGCTCGGCGAGATCGTGACGGACAAGCTCGTCGAGCACTTCGACGACATCATGAACACCGGCTTCACGGCCGACTTGGAGAAGAAGCTCGACCAGATCGAGGAGGGAGAGAAGGGCTGGATCGAGGTCCTGAAGGACTTCTACGGCGTCTTCACGGGCGACCTCGACAAGGCGAAGGTGGACATGGAGAGCGCCAAGGGGAGCGAGCCCGATCCCCCGGTGCCGTGCGAGAAGTGCGGCAAGCCGATGCTCATCAAGTGGAACCGGTACGGGAAATTCCTCGCGTGCTCGGGCTATCCCGAGTGCAAGAGCACGAAGCCGCTGCAGACGGCGGAGGCGATCGGGGAGAAGTGCGACCGCTGCAGCGCGCCGATGACCGTGAAGTCGGGGCGCTTCGGGCGATTCCTCGCGTGCACGAAGTACCCCGAGTGCAAGGGGACGCGGCCGATCTCGCGCGGGCGCAAGAAACTGCGCGTGCCCGAGGGGTGGACGCAGGTCTGCGACAAGTGCGGCAAGACGATGGTGATCCGCCACAGCCGCCGCGGCCCGTTCATCGCGTGCCCCGGCTATCCCGACTGCAAGAACACGGCGCGGATCCCGAAAGAGTGGATGGTGGATCC
>DASRJF010000058.1:0-4326 GCA_035649615.1 Planctomycetota bacterium
CATGCCGGCGATCAGGCTCCGCGCCGTGCCGTGGAGCGACTTGACGAGCTTCGTGTCCGACGAGCGCTCGACCACGACGCGCTTGCCGCCGTCGATCCGGACCTTGATCTCCGGCCGGAAGGCCCACGAGAGCTTGCCCGCCGGACCTTCGACGTGGACGACGGAGCCGGCCAGGTTGACCTTCACCTTGTCCGGGACGTCGATCGGCTTTCTACCCAGGCGCGACATAACCGTTAGACCCGCTTTCCCATTCGACCAGTACTAAGTACTAAGTACTAAGTACTAAGTCAGACCCGACTTATCCTTCCGACTTAGTACTTAGAACTTACTACTTAGAACTCACCACACCTTGCAGATGAGTTCGCCGCCGACGTTCATCTTCTTCGCCTGCCGGCTGCTGAGGATCCCGCGGGACGTCGTGAGCACCGACACGCCCAGGCCGTCGAGCACTTTCGCGACGTCCGTCGAGCCGCGGAAGATGCGCCGGCCCGGCGAGGAGACCCGCTTGATGTCCGTCAGGACCCGGCGATTCTCCGCGTCGTACTTCAGGTACAGCCACATCGTCTTCTTGTACGGCGTCTTCTCGTCGGTGACGACCTTGACGTCGGACAGGTAGCCCTCGGCCTTCAGGACCTGGGCGACGCCCTCTTTCATCTTCGAATGGGGCACCGGCGCCTTCGCGTGGCGGCGCTGGTTCGCGTTCTTGATGATGCAGATCATGTCGCCGACGGGATCGCTGCTAGCCATATCTCTTCTCTTCCAAACATTCCGCCGTAGCCGCGAAGCGGCGAAGGCGAATTACCAGGACGCCTTCCGGACCCCGGGGATCTCACCGCGGTTGGCCAGGTCCCGGAAACAGAGCCGGCACACGTTGAACTTCCGGTGGTAGCCGCGCCGCCGCCCGCAGATCTTGCAGCGGTTGTACGCCCGGGTGCTGAACTTCGCGGGCAGCGCCTGCTTCACCTTCCAACGGATACTGGCCATAAGTTAGCTTCCGGCCTCCAGGGTCGCCGCGGGGGCCGACATCCGGGCGCTCCGCTTCTCTTCCGTCTCCTGCGTGCGGAACGGGACGCCGAGCCGCTTGAGCAGTTCGAACGAATCCGCCGCCTTCCGCGCGCGGACGCCGATCGTGATGTTCATCCCCTGGACGAACTCGACCTTGTCCAGGTTGATCTCCGGGAAGACGACCTGCTCGGAGATCCCGAGGTTGTAGTTCCCCGCCTCGTCGAAGGCCTTCGGGGAGAGGCCCCGGAAGTCGCGGATGCGGGGGATGACGATCGAGATCAGGCGGTCGAGGAACTCGTACGCGCGGGCCCCGCGGAGCGTCACCTTGACGCCGATCTGCTGGCCCTTGCGGAGCTTGAAGTTCGCGACGGACTTGCGCGCCCGGGTGAGCGCCGGCTTCTGGCCCGCGATCTGGCCCAGGTCCCGCGCCGCGGCGTCGAGCCGGTTCTTGTTCTCGATCGCCTTGCCCACGCCCATCGAGATGGTGACCTTCTCGACGCGGGGGAGGGCGAGCGGGTTGTCCTTCCCGAGCTGCTTCTTGAGCTCGGGGACGATTTCGTTCCGGTACCGTTCGAGAAGTCGCGACATGGCTAGGCCGTCCCCGCGGGTATGACCGCCTTGCACTTCTTGCAGAGGCGGGACTTGTCGCCGCCCTCGACCTTCTCCATCGCCACCTTGGAGGCCTTGCCGCACGAGGGGCAGACGAGCATGACGTTGGAAACGTGGATGGTGGCTTCCTTCTCGATGCGCGCGCCGTGCGGATGCTGCTGGCTGCGGCGCATGTGCTTCCAGACCATGTTGACGCCCTGGACGAGGAGCCGGTCGTTGTCCAGGACGCGGATGACCTTCCCGGTCTGGCCGCGCGCGGCGCCGTCGCCGGAGATGACCTTCACGATGTCGTGCTTCCGGATCTTCATATCGCGCTCGCCTTCGGCTCGCACTCCAGCTTCAAGTTCCAAGCTTCAAGCTTCAAGCCTGGAGCCGCGGTCGGGTGCAGCAAAGTAGTCACCTAGACCACCTCCGCAGCCAACGAAATGATCTTCATGAACTTGTTGCGCAGCTCGCGGGGCACGGCGCCGAAGATGCGGGTGCCCCGGGGGTTGCCCTCGGTGTCGAGGAGGACCATCGCGTTGCGGTCGAACCGGACGTAGCTGCCGTCCTCGCGGCGGATGACCGACCGCGTCCGGACGATGACGCCGCGCACGACGTCGCCCTGCTTGATCGCCGAGCCGGGCATGGCGCGCTTGACGGTGGCCACGATCACGTCGCCCACGCGGCCGTACCGCTGGCGCGACTGGCCGAGGACCTGGATGGCGCCGACCATCTTCGCGCCGGTGTTGTCGGCCACGTCCAGGATGGACTTGATCTGGATCATGGGCTCAGCTCTTGGTCTCCGGCGTGCCGGGCTGGAGGACGGGGGTCTCGACGGCGCCCTTCTCGAGGATCGTGACGAGGCGCCACCGCTTCGACTTGGAGAGGGGCCGCGTCTCCGCGATCTCGACGCGGTCGCCGGCCTTCGCCTCGCGCTTCTCGTCGTGCGCGTAGCACTTCGAGTACTTCTTGAGGAACTTGCCGAACCGCGGGTCCCGGACGATGCGCTCGACCTGGACCACGATCGTCTTGTTCATCTTGTCGCTGACGACGCGGCCGACGACCGACTTGCGCGCGGGACGCGCAATCGTCGGGGCCTGGGATTTCGGGGTCATCCGTCGCTCCGCAGGAGAAAAAACAAGCCCGAGCCCCCTCCGGGGGGTCGGGAAAGGAGAGATATGATTAGCATCTCGCGCTGGAGAGTCAAGGACAAACCGGCGTCCGAGGGCATCAAGCATTGAGCATCAGGCATCAGGCATCAGGGAATTCCCAAACGAGTCGCCGACGGCTCCTTGATGCTTGATGCCTGATGCCTGATGCCGGTACCTTCTTCCCCATGCTCGACGCCAAGTTCATCGCCGAGAACCGCGATCTCGTGAAGCGCGCCGCGGCGCACAAGCACGAGAAGCGCGCGGACGTCGACCTCATCGCGGAGCTGAACGACCAGCGGAAGAAACTCCAGACGGAACTCGATGGCGCGAACCACGAGAGCAAGAAGATCAGCGAGGAGTACCGGACGTCGGCCGACAAGGCCGCGCTCGGCAAGCGCGGCTCCGACGTCAAGGAGCGCATCAAGGGGCTCGAGGCCCAGATGCGCGAGATCGAGGGGAAGCTGCGCGAGGCCCTGCTCTGGGTCCCCAACATCCCGCACGAGTCGGTGCCCGTCGGCGAGGACGCGGCCGCGAACCGGATCGAGAAGACCTGGGGCGATCCGAAGAAGTTCCCGTTCAAGGCGAAGCCCCACTGGGAGACGGGCGCGAAGCTCGGCATCCTCGACGAGGAACGAGCGGCGAAGCTGTCGGGGTCGAACTGGCTGCTCTTGAAGGGCGCCGGCGCGCGGCTCGAGCGCGCGCTCATCTCGTTCTTCCTCGACGTCCACACGCGCGAGCACGGGTACACCGAGATCTGGCCGCCCTATCTCGTGAACCGCGCCAGCATGCTGGGGACCGGCCAGCTGCCGAAGCTCGAGGAAGACATGTACCGGCTCAAGGACGACGACCTCTTCCTCATCCCGACCGCCGAGGTGCCGGTCACCAACCTCCACCGCGACGAGATGCTCGCGGCGAAGGACCTGCCCATCAAGTACACGGCCTACACCGCGTGCTTCCGGCGCGAGGCGGGCGCGTACGGCAAGGACACGCGCGGGATGGTCCGCATCCACCAGTTCGACAAGGTCGAGATGGTGCGCTTCGCCCATCCCGACCAGAGCTGGACTCATCTCGAGGAGCTGACGCGCAACGCCGAGACGCTCCTCGAGCGGCTGGGCCTCCCCTACCGCCGCGTCGTGCTCTCGACCGGCGACCTGTCGTTCGCGAGCGCGAAGACGTTCGACCTCGAGGCGTGGTCGCCGGGCGTCGAGCGGTGGCTCGAGGTCTCGAGCTGCTCCAACTTCACCGACTTCCAGGCGCGGCGGATGAACTGCCGCTTCCGCGACGCGGACGGCAAGGTGAAGTTCGTCCACACGCTGAACGGCTCCGGGCTGGCGCTCCCGCGGATCGTGATCGCGATCCTCGAGAACTACCTGCGCGAGGACGGGAGCGTGGAGATCCCCGAAGCGCTCCATCCCTACATGGGCGGGGAGAAGGAACTCCGGGCGAAGTCCTGAGTTCAAGGTCCAAGGTGATCCTGGGTCCGGAGTCTTGGGTCAGGTGAAATGAAGGGTCGGGTCGTTTCAATTGTCCTGATCGCCCTCCTCTTCGTCGGATCGATCGCTTTCCTGCTCGGATTCTT
>DASRJF010000059.1:0-12763 GCA_035649615.1 Planctomycetota bacterium
GAAGGCACCGCGCCAGCCGGTTGGCGCGACGCTCGAGTTCCGCGCACGTGGCGGCTTCGAAGCTGGATTCGATCGCGACGTGGCCAGGACGCGCGTCCGCCTGCGCCTCGAAGATCTCGTGGAGAAGGCGGAAGCGCGTGGCGCCGGCCCGCGGCCGGGGAGGTCTCTTCCTGACCTGCGTCTGGACTCGCGCGTACGAGGTCATGATCGATCCCTTTCTCGTTGTCAGGCAGGGTCGTCGCGTCCATGCGGTCGGAATCGTGCCGGACGACCTGGACGGCATGGGCGACGCGCCGTCCGGAGTCTCTTCATCCGACGAAATTCGGAGACGCGCTAGAGGTCCGGGGGAGGCCGGGCGCTCGCGCCTCGGGGCGGACGGGCATGATGGAGCAGGGAATCGCGGACGAACTTCCGATCCTTCCGTCGGCTCTTTTCCCTGGGAGGCACGGGACACCTCGCGCAAGTTCAATCACGCGTTCTACATTCCGGGTACGACAACGGGCGGGGATCGTTACGCGGGGAAAGGGCTGTCAAACGGAGCCTTTACGTTCGAGCTTCAAGCCCGGAAAAAACCCGATTCGGGATGCGGGACCCTGGAGCCGCGAGCTTCGTGGCGAAATCTCCTCGCCGGCCCTCCAGGAAGGTATAATAAATGGGTTGCGAGGCACCACGACATGAACAACTCCGTTCAAGCCGTCCTGCCCGAGTTGTCCCACGGCCACCACTGCTGCCTCATCTTCAGCACCCCCCGGGACCAGACCGATATCACCGTCCCCTTCCTGGCCATCGGATTGGAACGCGACGAGCGGTCCGTGTACGTCGGCGACCGGGAGTCGGTCGACCGGCTCTGGGAGGGCCTGAAGCGCGCCGGCATCGACCCCGAGACGGAAACGCGCAAGAACCGCCTGATCCTCAGCAGCGGCCGCGACTACCTGGAACAGAACCGGTTCAACACCGACAAGATGCTCGCCTTCCTCCAGCGCGCCTACGATTCCACCATCGAGGACGGATTCACCGCCCTGCGCGCCGCGGGCGACGTGTCGTGGGAGGTGGGGCCGTCGCACGACTTCAAGGACGTCGTCTACTACGAGACCCTCCTTGACCTCTTCTTCCTCGGGAAGCGCATGGTCGGAATGTGCCAGTACCCGAAGGAAAAGTGCCCGCCGGAAGCCCTCGGCGGGATCCTGAACACGCACCGCATCGCCGCGGTCGATTCCACCGTCTGCTCCAACTTTCACTATGTTCCCCCGGAACTGCTCCTGGAGAAGGACCAGCAAGTCCGGCAGGCAAAGCGCGTGGAATGGATGACGACCCAGCTGTTGAGGGCGCGCCGGGCCGAGGAGGAGGTCCTCCGGGTCAACGCCGACCTGGAGATGAGAGTGCTCGACCGCACGGCCGAACTCCAGGCGGCCTTTCGCGACATGGAGGCCTTCTCCTATTCCGTGTCCCACGACCTGCGGGCGCCGCTCCGCGCCATCGACGGGTTCGCCAAGGCGCTCGAGGAAGACTCCTCGGGACGGCTGGACGCGGGCGGACGGGAGCACCTGGAGAAAATCCGGAAGAACGCCCGGCGGATGGGGCGCCTCATCGACGATCTGCTGGCGTTCGCCCGGCTCAGCCGGCGCGAGTTGACCGCCTCGCGCGTCGACATGTCGGCCCTGGCGCGCGACGCGGCGGAGGAAACGGGCGCCACCGCCGCGGTCATCGGCGAACTTCCGGCGGCCATGGGAGACCCCCACCTCCTGCGCCAGGTTTTCGCGAACCTCCTGTCCAATGCCGTCAAGTTCACGCGAGGCCGGACTCCCCCTCGAATTGAAATCGGCGGCGCTCGCGAGGGAGACCGGGTTCGTTACCACGTGAAGGACAACGGCGCGGGTTTCGACATGGCTCACGCCGGGAAGCTCTTCGGCGTATTCCAGCGGCTGCATTCCGGGGACGAGTTCGAAGGCACGGGCATCGGCCTCGCCATCGTCGATCGGATCATCCGAAGGCACGGAGGCCGCGCCTGGGCCGAGAGTCAGCCGGGACAGGGGGCCACCTTCTATTTCACCTTGGGCGCCCAGGACAACGTGTCGTGACCGGTCCCCCGGGGGACTCGAGGGAATCGGAAATCAGGATTTCGGCCGCGTATAGCCCTGCGTCGCCAGCCGATGTCCCGTCGCCTCGTACGCCGCGGAGGGCATGTCGTGGACGCCCGTCGCGTCGATCCACGTGTTGTAGAAGCGGAAGAGCGCGCACACCGTGATCGCGTCGTAAATCGCCTCGTCCGACCAGCCCGCCGCCTTCGTGGCGTCCACGTCGCCCTGGCCGATCGCCGTCGAATCCGCATTCACCTTCTCGAGGAAGGCGAAGAGCGCCTTCTCGTTCGGCGGCAGCGGCGACGTCCGGGGATCCTCGAGGACCGCGGCGACGAGATCGCGGCTTCCCAGCAACTCGGCCGCGACCGCGGCGTGCGCCCCGATTCAGAAGGGGCAGCGGTTGCGGCGCGACGTGAAGGCCGCGATGAGCTCCCGCTGACCGGGCGAAAGCGGCGACGGCCCGCGCATCGTCTCCTGCGTGAAATTCGCCAGGGGGCCGGTGCGGTCGGGCTTGTACGCGAAGAGATGCATGATCTGCGGCACCGGCGCTCCCGCCGCCCGGAGCTGCTGGATGACCTCGGCGTGCGCCCCGCGCGGCTCCGCCGTCTCGACGTCCCGCAGGAACATCGGATCCATGGGCCTTACTCCCGGACCTGGGCGGTCCCGTCGAAATACGCCTGGTATCGCGGCCAGCTCCACGTCGCGATCTTGCGGCCGACCTCCAGGCCGACGATGTTGTCCGTCGGGATGTGATAGCCGCCCATCGCCCGGGACAGCGCCGCCATCTCCGCCGTCGCGCTGAACGTCGGCAGGGGCAGGCGCACCTCGCGGTCGTCCTTCAGCGTGGTGTCGGGCTTGCCGTCGGCCGCCTGCATCTCGGGGACGCTGCAGCCGAGCTCCGTCAGCTCGCCCGCCCGGCGGACGGCGACGCACTCGTACCGGTCGGAGCCCGTGAAGAGCTCCAGGATCCGCGCGGAGGCGCCGCTCGCCGTCGCGTGGCCCGACGTGTACCCGGGGAAGGGGGGCGTCACGAACGTCGACGGCGAGTAGGGATGCCACTCCTCCGCGGGCAACATCCCGAAGCCCTTGCAGGGGCCGAGGTAGCCGCGAACCTTCTGACCCTTGTAGAGCCACCGGATGAGCGTCCAGGGCCTGGAGCTGTCGTAGAAGCGCTTCGTCTCCCAGCAGGAAATGAACGCATCGAAGACGATGTTCGCGACGGCGAAAAAGAGCTTCACGTCCTGGTCGAGCGTGAATCGGTCGCGTCGCGAGACGTCCGCCGCGAAGCGCAGCCAGTGGCCCGACTGGCCCGTCGAGCGGGGCCCGTCGCGCATGAACTCGACGACCGCTTTTTCCTGGGGAGTCAGATTGCCGTTGTAGTTGATGCACGCCTCAACGTCCTTCCGGAGCGCCTCGCTGCCGACCTTTGGGAACGGGCCGGGCCGGAACTGGTCGCTGCGCTCGAGGGCGAACGGCTTCACGCGGTACCAGTGCGCCGTCAGGAAGTTCGGATAGATCGTCCCTCCCTTGCCGTCGTCGAACGGGATCTGCTGCCAGCGGTCGGGATCGACGATCTTGTCGATCGGATTGCGCGGCTCGTAGTACGTGTAGTCCGAGTACGGCTTGCCGTTGGACCCGGCTTCGTCGCCATGCTGGTTGGCCCCGTCGCCGCGCCGGTAGGAGATCACCGCGGCCGCGGCGGCGTTGCCGATCCCCTGCGGCGTCGCGACGTCGGTCGACGCGTCGCCGGGATCATGCCCGTCCGCGCGCATCTGGCCGGCGATCCAGGCGGCGTCCTCGGGATAGACGTAGAGGAGCGACCGGTAGACGGCGTAGGCGACGGCCTTCGACTTGTTCTCGACCGTCCGTTCGGCGGCCGGCCGGCGGAGCTTTCCGCCGAATCGCGTCCCCACCGCCTTCTCGTCGTACGCCGCCCATGCGTCGTACATCGCCGTCATCGCGATGTGCATTTCGCGCGAGATGATCGTCGGGCGCGCGCCGATCCTGTCCACCGAGCGCCCGCTCGCCTCCTGCATGATGTGCATCCAGCGGTAGGCCGCGCTCGGCTTGGGATGAACGGCCTGGTGGATGATCCAGCCCGTCGTGGCGTCGCGTTCCGCGCCTTCCTGCCCGGCGTGGATCGGGGCCTGGCGGCAGGCGGAGAGCGCCGCCAGGGCCAGGAACAACCCGAAACGGAGCGTCCTCACGGCGTGAATCGTATCGGTCCCCTCTGCGCGGGTAAAGCGTTGGCGACGCAGGGCTTCAGCGCGGGATCTGGATCCAGCGGACCACGACTTTTGCGCGCTCCGTCGCGGGCGCGCCCGCCGGGGGCGGAGTCACCGTCACGAGATGGAAGCCGTTGGTGTTGTTCTTGTCATAGGCGTCGCCCACGTCGTCCATCCGGACCACCGTGGCCTGTCGTCCGTCGTGGAAGGCCATGTCCTTCCCCCACTCCGGCGTTCCCAGGTGGGTGGGCCGCCGGAACATGCCGTCGATGCTCTCCCAGATCCCCCAGCCGCGCTCCGGGGGAGGTTCGGGAAACACCGTGTCGGCGGGCTCATGCACCCACGGGGAGACGATGGGGACGTCATCGTGCGCGAAAAAGACGTGGGAGATCCCCGCGGCCGGGTAGGCCGGGCCGTCGCCCGACGGCCGGATCGGAGGGGCGCCCGCGAGATTCCGGTTGATCACCTCGAGAAGGCCGCGGGCGTTGCCGCACGTCTCGTCCCAGACGGTGTGGCGCATCCAGCGCTGGTGGAAGTTCTCGCCGGCGCCCGACGCCGCGATGAGCTGCCCGGCGATCGGCGTGATGATCGGGATGAAGGCGCCGGAGAAGCGGTTCGTGTGCGTTCCGAAGTAGCCGAGCGTCAGCTCGTTCAAGGGCGCCACCACCGTGTGATAGCTCCCGAAGTGGCGCTCGACGAATCCGTACTTGGACGCGATCGCCCCGCGCGGATCCTGGTGCATGAACAGGAACGAATGGGAAGGGCCCGGGCGCCCGGGCAGTCCCCGCGCCCCGCGGTCCACCGAGCTGAAGTGACGCAGCGCGAGGTCCGTCCACGCCAGGGAGACGTCTTGCAGCATCCCGCCCCAGTTGTTCGACACGGCGCCGACCTGGTCGCGGTCGACCTGGTACAGGTCGGAGGAGTTCGGCGCCACGAACGCGCAGCCGCGGAACTCGAACGCGACGTTGCGGGGCCCGAGCTCGAAGGCCCAGTCGACGAGTCCGTCGTAGAACGGCGGCGTGAGCCGGGCGAGCCGCACGAGGATGGGCAGCTTGTGCGAGACGGAATCGGTCAGCCAGGTCCCGAGGATCGAGGTGAGCGGCAGCCCCTGCAGGAGATACCCCGCGCCCGCCACGGTCTGGTTGAGGATGCCCCCGTAGGACGCGAAGACGTCGTGGTTGCCGGGCACGGCGAACACGGCCTTGCCGGAGCGGCGGACCTGCTCGCGCAGCTCGGGGAACTCGCCCACCGCGGGGTCGTCCAGGTCGCGGTAAGGCGACGTGGGGGCGATCAGGCCGAGGCCGTCGAGCGCCGGCGCGATGCCCCCGCTGGAGAAGCCCTCGCCGTCGCCGAAGTCGCCCGCCAGGAGGATGAACTTCGCGGCGCGGATTTCCTCGAGCAGCTCCCGGGGGATGGCGGGCGAGCCCAGCGGCTCCTGCGCGTCCCGCGGCGCGCGCTCGGGATCGACCATCGCCAGGAACGCGAAGAGCTTCGAGCCGTTGGCGTGGTACTGGAGATCGCCGCACGCGATGAACGAGAAGCTGCGTCGGGCCGGGTCGGGACGGTCGAGCAACACCGGACCCGGGCAGTCGTTCTCTTCGAGAAAAAGCTCCACCGCCTGCAGCAGCGAGCCCAGCGCTTCCTTCGAGTCGGGCTTTTTCGAGAGCTCCGAGGCGAGCCGCTTCGCGTTCTTCAACGGCGCTTCGAAGTGCCTGAAGACGTCGCCGAACTTGCGGAGGGCGGCGGCGAGGGCGGCGGCGTCCTCGCGCGAGGGGGCCGGACCGCCCGCGCGGACCCGGTCCCGGAGGAGCTCGCGCGCCTCGGTCCACCGACCCCTCGAGAAGGCTTCGGCCACGGGACGCCAGCCGGCGCCGGCGGTCGAGGGGTCGAGGGCGAGACGGGGAAGGAGTCGAAGGTCGAACAGCTCCTCGCGGACCGCCTCGCCGTGGGCGGCGCCGATCTTTTTCCAGCGCTCCTCGAGATCGGCCACGGGCAGCCGGAAGAGGATCTCGATGGCGTCCTTCCGCAGGCGCATCCGGTCGGGGACCGGGGTTGCGCCCTCGACGAGGCGCGTAGGAATGTAGCGGTCGGGATCGGCGTCCAGCACGACTTCGCCGGGGTGGCGGCCGTCGCGGGGCACGAGCACGAAATGAAAATGCTCGCGAAGCTGGCGGTAGAGCTCTTCTCCCGACTGCTGGAGCTCGTGGTCCACGGCGGGAAAGAGGAGCCAGGCGAGCGGGTAGCCGAGCCACGCCTCGGCCGTGCGCGGCCGCTCGAACGCCTGCCGGTTCAGGATGAGCGACAGGAAATACTGCGGCGCGCCCCCGGGCCCCGCGGCCGGCTCCGCGATGAGCGGCGACGTCGAGCGGGGATAAAGGAAGAGCGGGTGACGGCGCGTGATCGTGCCCTGGGGGTCGAGGCCGGTCGAAGCGCCGATTTCGTCATTGCTCAGGGCGACATAGACGTCGAGCAGCCGCAGCATGGCCGCCCGCTTCCACGGAGCCCCTTCGACGATCGGGTGATCGGCCTCCCGGATGGCCTGTTCGGTGCGGCGGACGGCCTCGAGGGCGCGATCCGCGCGATCCGACGGGGTCGCCGCATCAACCTCGGGAAATCCGATGAGGTCGTTCCGGCCGCCGATGACGCAGCCGAGGCTGGACGCGGCCGCGAACACGAGGATCGCCCGCGCCATGCCGCGGATGCCGACATGCATCACGTGGAGTATAGGATGGCTCGTCCTCGTGACAAATCAAATGACTCGCCGCGCCTACTCCAGTTCGAGCAGGTCCACCTCGTCCGCTTCCGCCGCCTCGATGTAGCGGGGGACCCAGCGCGCGGCTTCTTCGAGGGATTCCGCGGACACGATGACGTAGCCGCCGACCATCTCCTTGGACTCGGAGAAGGGCCCGTCCGTCCAGGCAATTCCTTTTCCGGTGTTCTTGTACCGCCGGCCCCGTCGGCTGGGCCGCACGGTCTCCGTCGCGAGAGGCGCGCCGGTGGCGGCCGCCCGCAGCCTCGGGGCCAACGGAGTTCCGGCCTCCGTCTCCGCCGTAGCCTTGATCAGCGCCATGTAGCGACGCGTGGAATCGATCGCCGGCTTCGGCGCCAAGCCGAGGTCCCACGGCTCGGTGAGCGGACGCACGTCGATCTCGGCGTCGCCCATCGCTTGCGCCGCTTTGGACGCCCATTGGACCGCCTCTTCCAGCGATCCCCGGAGGAGGGTGAACCCGGCGGGGAGCTCGTTTTCACCCTTGAAGGGTCCCGGGGTGACGGTGACCTTGCCTGCCGCGCTCCGGATTCTCGCCCCTTGCGAACTGGCGCGAAGTCCTTCCCCGGCGCGAAACGCGTTCGCCGCCACGAGGTCCCCGATCAGGCGCCCGACGCGGGCGATGAGCCCGGGGGTCGGAACCGCTCCGGATTCCCAATGGGCGTTGGTCTTGTGCATGATGATGAATCGCATGTTCGTGATCTCCTGTCAGGAAGTGAAGAACTCCGCCACGGCCGGCGCGAGGACGGCGGGATTCACCATGTGGGTCTGTCCCGCGAGTTCGCGATGCCGAGCGCCGGGCACGGCGTCCGCCACCGCGCGGGCGGCCTTCTTGAGGCGGTCCGTCGTCTTGGATCCGGCCATGGCGAGCGTCGGGATCCTGATGGACGCCAGCCGCGCGGTCGGGACCTCGAACCCGCTCATGACCGCGGCATCGTAGGGCAGCGTGTGGGCGACGGCCTTGAGCTTGCGCCAGGTCCAGAACATCAACCTCATCAGGACGACGAAGGGAGCGGGCACGGCGACCATGTCCCGCATGAAGTACTTCAGCGCGCCTCCGCGGTCGCCCCCGGCGAGACGCTTCTTGAGTTCCCCCTCGAAGTCGGCGCCCCCGCTGCCGACGTACGGCGGCTCATAGGCGACGACCTTCTTGATCGGGAGCCCCGCCGCCGCGGCTTCGAGCGCGAGGGCCCCTCCGGAAGAGAGGCCGAGGACATACGACGACCCGCCCGCTTCCTTGATCAGGGCCTCCAGGTCCTCCACCTCACGCTGCTTGGAGTACGGCGCGGTGTCGCCGCTCTCCCCCCGTCCGCGCCGGTCGTACCGGTACACCGTGAATCTCGGCTCCAGCTGGGGCGCGAGTTTTGCCATCGGACCGAACGCGCGGCTGCACAGCGCGCCATCCACCAGGATGAGCGCGGGCCCCTGGCCCGACCGCTCGAAGGCGATCGCCGTTCCGTCCTTCGAAATCACGTTCATGGCTTCTCCTTGTATCCGGATCCGACCCGCCGGGGAAAGAGCACGCCCAGTCGGGCCTCGCGCAGGAGGAGCCCGCCCCAGGCGAGCGCGGCGATGTACGTGGGGAAGAGCACGTGCGTAAAGAGGGGATTCCCCACGCGGACGTGCGTGGCGACGGCGCCGCCGAGGTATCCCGTCAACAGCACCGCGCCCAGCACGGAGGTGGCCGGAATCGCATAGGCGGCCACGCACAGGAGCAGGATGACCCCGAGCTTGAACACCAAGGTCGGGGGGTAGCCGAGCTCCACGGTTCCGGCGACGACGGGCCCGGCTTCCGCCAGCTTGCCCAGGCTGTCGAGGGCCAGGAAAAGGATCGCCAGGGCGCTGAGGATCCGGCCCGTCCAGAGCGCCCTCCGACTGACGCGCCTATCTGTCGGCATCTTCATCTCCCTTGTTTCCAAGCCGGGTCCATTCCCGGCCGTTGCCCGAGCGACGAATCGAAATCGGGGGAATCGACTAATTCGGCGAAAACTTCCGGGGGTGCAAGGCTCACGCCTGCTTCATAATCCCAGCATGGCCTTGGTCGCCTTTCTTCGAGGCGTCAACGTGGGGGGACACAGGACGTTTCGCCCCAGCCTCCTCGCCCGGGAGATGAGCGGCTTCGAGGTCGTCAACGTGGGCGCCGCGGGCACGCTCGTGGTTCGCAAGCCCGGATCCCAGGCGAAATTCCGCGCCGAACTGATCCGCAAGCTGCCGTTTGAAACGGAGGTGGCGATCTGCGACGGCCGCGACTTTCTCCGCATCGAGAAGGATCATCCGTTTGGGTCCGGTCCACCGCGCTCGGGTGTGGTTCGATTCGTGAGCATCCTGACGAAGCCCGGCCGCGTGCCCGTGGCTCTTCCCATCACGCTTCCACCGGGCGGAAAGTGGCTCCTGCGGCTGATCGCGTCGAGAGGTCGGTTCGTCTTTGGCGAGTACCGCCGGCACATGAAGACGATCGGCTACCTGGGCCAGATCGACAGGCTGGTCGGCGCGCGGGCGACCACCCGGAATTGGAACACGATCATGGCGATCGTGCGGATACTGAAAACACAGGGGAAGTAGGGCTTTGGATTGTCCCATCCGCCTTCGTCTCGGCGTTTTGCGTCGGGCACCGGCGTGATGTTGGTTGTGTTTTCCTCAAATCTCGAATCCCAAATCGCAAATCGGGCTGCGATCAGCGTCTCATTCTTAGTGAGCCATTCGGGGCTTAATCGGGAGTAGACTCCGTTACATGCTGATTCTGATCGCAGCCCTTCTTGTCGGGATGCAGGAGGACGTCCAGCCCTCCCAGGCCGCCATCGAGAAGGCGATCAAGGCGGGCACGGAGTCGTTGATCAGCCGGTGCCCGGGCATCATCGCGGGGGAAACCGCCTTCAACTTCAACGAGGGCTACGAGTTCGACTCCCTCGTGCTCTACACCCTCATCCACAGCGGCATCGGCGTCCAGCACGAGACCGTGCAGGCGCTCTTGTCGAGGGTGCTCGGCGCCCCGACGGTCCGGACTTATCAAGTCTCGCTCACCGCCGCGGCCCTGGCGGCCATCGACCCCGCGAAGTACCAGGCGAAACTCGTGCAGGTCGCGCAGTTCCTGGTCGACACCCAGTGCGACAACGGGCAATGGAGTTACGGCGAGAAGTACGAGCCCGCGACGAAGGCGGCGCCGGCGGGCAGCGGCCCGAACCCGACGATCGCGAAGATCCAGATCAAGAGGATCAAGAAGCTCGGCCCCCTGGTCGGCGACAACTCGAATTCGCAGTACGCGGCCCTGGGATTGAAGGCGTGCGTCTCGGGGGGGATCGAGATCGAGCCGGCCGTCACCGCCCGCGCGATCGACTGGTGGGAGCGGTCGCAACAGAAGGGGGGCGGCTGGAGCTATCACGCCGACGGGGTCTTCCAGGAGAAGCTCGGGATGTACGGCTCGATGACGGCGGGCGCGGTCAGCAGCCTCATCATGCTCAAGCAGATCAGGAACACGGATCCGAAGGTCGCCTCGTCCGTCGCCCGGGGACTCTCGTGGCTGGCCGAGAATTTCACCGTCGAGACGAACCCGGGCGCCTCGACGATCCTCGAGGACTGGCGCTACTACTACTTGTACGCGGTGGAGCGGGTGGGCGATCTCTACCCGACGGAGAAGCTCGGCAAGAGACTGTGGTACGCCGCCGGCGCGACGTACCTGCTCAAGACGCAGCGGTCGGACGGGAGCTGGATCGCGAACAATTCGAAACTGGTGATCGCGGACACGTGCTTCGCGCTGCTCTTCCTGGAGCGCGTGGCGCGGCGTCCCCCCGTGGCGACGGGAGGCAAGGGCGCCCCGCCCGCGAAATAAGCGTGAAGACGCTCCTGCTCCTGGCGGCCGCCGCGTCGATGCTCCCGGACGTCTGGCCCAAGGGGAATATCGCCTCGACCACGGCCGCGTCCGAGGGAGTCGTCCTGCTTCCCGACGGGCGCATCGTGGTGGTCTCGGGGAACACGAGCGGCGGACTCTCCGACTCCGCCGAGATCTTCGACCCGCGCACGCAGCGCTGGTCGACCGCGCCGGGAATCCCCTCGGCCCGCTACTACCAGGCCACCGTCGTTCTCCGGCGCGGGGAGATCCTCGTCGTCGGCGGGTACACCACGCGGCACGACACCTCGTGCGTCCTCCTGGACCCGCGGACCGGGAGGTGGACGAGCACGGGAGAGATGAAGTCCCCGCGCGCGGGTCACGCGGCCGTCACCCTTCTCGACGGGCGCGTCCTCACGTGGGGCGGGAGCAACGGCATCGGCTACTCGAACTCGAGCGAGATCTACGACCCGGTGTCGCGCACGTGGAAGGAGGGTCCCGAGGCGGGCGCCTGTCATTCGCAGGGGTCGGCGACGCTCCTGCCCGATGGGCGTGTGCTGGCCGCGGGCGGTTACACCGGGACCGGCTTCACCAACGTCACCGAAGTGTTTGATCCGCGCTCGAATGCCTGGAGCGCGGCCGCTCCCCTCCGGAACGGACGGTACCTGCACGCGCAGGCGTTGCTTCCCGACGGCCGGGTCCTCGTCTCCGGCGGCACCGGCGCCATGACGAGCGCCGAGATCTACGATCCCCGCAAGAACTCGTGGACGGAAACGGCGCCCTTGAACCAGGGACGGCAGGGGCACGCCATGGTCGCGCTTCCCGGGGGCGCGATCGCGGCGATCGGCGGGACGGGAGCCGTGACGTCGATCGAGATCTTTGATCCCGTCCGCGGCGCCTGGCGCCTGGGGGCGGAGATGCCCCGCGCGCGCGCGAATCCGCTGGCGGTGGCGCTCCCGGACGGCCGCATCCTCGTGACCGGGAACCTGCCGGAGACGGACATCTACGATCCGAAGCTGGATCGCTGGAAGGACGGGCCGGCGGCGAGCGCGGGGCGGCTCGTGCGGTGAGAATCGCCGCTCGTCATTTCGGCAGCTTCAAGGGGGTTCCGTACGGAGGGGACTTCTCCGGCGACACCTTCCTGTTTTCAAGGATGGCCGCCACCGCGTCGGACACGTGATTCACGGCCTTGTCGCCTTTCTTTCCGGCCGGATCATTGTCGATCGCTCCCATGTAGCGGAGCGCTCCCTTGCCGTCGATGACGACCGCGTGGCACGTCCTGCCGACGCCGTACAGCTTCGCGGTGGAGCCGTCGGTGTCCATGAGTCCCGTCGAGGCGAGCTTCCTGTCGGTCAGGAACAAGGCCACGGCCTCGGGTTTCGCCTCGGTGTCGCTGCAGATCGACAAGTGGACGACCTTGGTGTCCCCCTTCATCACCCTCGCGATGAGGGCGGGCGTCACCTTGTCGGCGACGCGCTTCGCGACCGGGCAGTTCGTGTCGATCCACTGGAGAATCACGATCCGGCCCTTGAAGTCGTCGAGCTTCGTGATGTAGCCGTCCGTGCCCCGCAGCTCGAACTCGGGCGCCGGCTTGCCGAGAACGGCGGACATCAGGACCTTCGGAGGCTCCGCCTCCGTGAGATTGGCGGCGTATTCGCTGGGATCCTGGTCCCAGGCCTGCTTGCACTTCTCGCAACAGAACCCGATCGGTTTTCCCTGGTGCACCGAAAGGATGTCCTTCTTGATGAGCTTGCCCTTCATGACGGGACAGGTCTTGTTGACCGCCGCCCGATCGTCCTGGAGGGCGTAGGCGCCGGCTCCCGCCGCGACGGCCATGGAGATGAGGAGAATCTTCATGTCGGTCCCCGAA
>DASRJF010000060.1:0-4295 GCA_035649615.1 Planctomycetota bacterium
TTTCGGGCGATCGCGAGACCGATCCCGCGGGTGCTTCCGGTTACGACGGCGACTCGTTCCATCGGGGAGAGAATCTCGAAATCCGACTCTCGGGTTCCCGAGGATAGCTTGTTTGCGGTTCCCGAGATTCCAGATTCCAGATTCCAGATTCGAGATTCGAGGTTCGGAGATTACCTCGCCAGCAGTTCCCCGATGGCGTCCTGCAGTTCCCGCGGCGATCCGCGGCGCCAGTCGTTCGCCAGGACCGAGAAGATGAAGAGCTCGCCGGCCGGGCTTTCCGCGAAGCCCGTGAGGCAGGAGACGCCGGAGATGGACCCTGTTTTCGCGCGCACGCGACCCGCCGTCGATTCCATCCGCTCCTTCAGCGTCCCGCTGGCGCCCGCCACGGCCAGCGAGTCCATGAACGCCTTCCCGTGCCGGTGCTTGCGCATGTAGCGAAGCAGCGTGACCATCGACTCCGCCGACGCCTTGTTGTCGCGCGCGAGCCCCGAGCCGTCCACGAGCTCCACGTCGGTGACGCCCACGTCGTTCCTGAGGAATTCCTGGACGACCTCGATCCCGGCGGCCGTCGATCCCACTCCGCGAAATCTGAACCCGAGCAACTTCAAAATCATCTCGGCGTAGAGATTCTGGCTCACGGTGTTGCACGGTTTTACGGCCTCCTCGAGCGTGTGCTCGACGAGAAGGAGCTCCGTGTGCTTCGTCTCCAGCTTCAGTCCCGGCTCGACCGCCAGGTCGCCCGCCACCAATACGCCTTCGCGAGCCAGGGTCTCCCGCAGCACCGTGCCGAAGTAGCGCGCGGGGTCCTGGATGGCCACCCACGCGATCCGCGGCTTGGTGCCGGCGGCCAGCTCGCCGTTGGCGATGATCCGGTTCGTGCCGTCCTTCCGCACGAAGCCGAAATCCTTCGGGCGGGCCTGGACGGTGGCGGCCCGGTTGTCGATGGAGACGTACCGGGTCTCCGGCCGCGGCGTGATCTTGACCGCGTCGCCCGCGCCGGCGCCGCCCTCGTAGATCAGGTCGACGCAGTTGTCGTTGAAGGAGAGCCCGCCGACCGGCGCGCACCACCACGAGTCCTGGTCGTACCGCGCCTCGACCCAGGCGGGATGGAGCGCCACGTCGTCGAAGATCCCGGGATGCAGGACCAGCCGGCCGGGGAACGAGGCCTGGCCCGCCTCCTTGAGCCGCGCCGCGGCGTCCCGGAAGACCTTCGTCGGGTCGTCGCCGTAGAGCCGGCCGCCGATCAGCGGATCGCCCGCCCCGAAGACGTGCAGGTCGCCGGAGTCGTCCCAGGCGAGGGTCGTCCGGAACCGGTACCCGGGGCCGAGCTTCGCGATCGCGCAGGCCGTGGTGATCAGCTTCGTGTTCGAGGCGAGGCGGAGAACTTTTTTCGCGTCCCGGTCGTACACGGGGGCCTCCGCCCGCGTCGAGTATATGAAGATCGCGAGCCGCCCTCCGGACAGGCCCGAGCGAGCGACGGCCGCGTCGGCCTTGTCGGCCAGGCGCGGCTCCTGGGTGTACGCGGGCCCTGAAGGATGCGCTGCGCTTACCTTCAGGGCGGGCCCTGAAGGATGCGCTTCGCTTACCTTCAGGGCGGGAAGGCCACAGAGAACGACAACGAGAAGGGCTCGAACAACGACCATGATGGGCACTCTAGCACACGACGAACAGCCGACTTCAGACCTCAGAATTCGGACTTCGGACGCAGGACAACTTTGGACTTTGGACCTTGAACTCGGGACTCGACTTCAGGCGCGGCCGAGCTTTTCGTTTGACACTCCTGTTTCGGCCCTCTATATAATCGGCTTTTTCGTCGCCGGCCGTGCGGGGGGAATGACGGCCGGGCGGCATTTCCTGTCATTCGGCGGGGGTCCCCGTGCCTCGTGATTCCCGTCCCCTTGGACAGCTCCTCAAGGATATGGAGCTGGTCAGCGAGGGGCAGATCCAGGAGGCGCTGGCCATCCAGCGCAAAAGGGGCGGCGCCATCGGCGACGTCCTCGTCGAGCTCGCCTACATCACCCCGCAGGAGCTGCTCCTCGCCCTCGGCGCCCAGCGCGGGATGGAAGTGGTCCAGCTCGACGAACTCGAGCTGACCTCGGACGTCACCGACAAGGTCCCCGCGACGCTGGCCAAGTCCTTCAAGGTCGTCCCGATCAAGTGGGACGCGGCGACCAAGCACCTCACGGTCGCCATGGCCAACCCCCACGACATCAACATCCTCGACGACCTCCGCTACACCCTGCATTGCGAGGTCATCGGGGCGGTCGCGAGCCAGGAGGCCGTCGAGCGGGCGCTCCAGAAGTATTACGCGCACGAGGCGCAGAGCCTCAACCAGGTCCTCACGGAGCTCGGCGAGGGCGACCTCAAGTTCGAGGAGCTGAAAGACGCCGTCCGCAAGAAGGGCTCCGCCTACAACGTCGACGAGATGATCAACGCGGCGCCCGTCGTGAAGCTGCTCAACCTCATCCTCGTGACGGCCATCAAGGCGCAGTCCTCGGACATCCACTTCGAGCCCTTCGAGAACGAGTTCAAGGTCCGGTACCGCGTCGACGGCGTGCTGTACGAGATGGAGGCGCCGCCGCTCCACCTGGCCCTGCCGCTCATCTCGCGCGTCAAGGTGCTCTCGAACCTCGACATCTCCGAGACGCGCCTGCCGCAGGACGGCCGCATCCTCCTCTCCGTGGGCGGCCGGCCCGTCGACCTCCGCATCTCGACGCTTCCCACGATCTTCGGCGAGAGCGTCGTCATGCGCGTCCTCGACCGCAGCGTCGTCAAGCTCGACCTCGACAACGTCGGCCTGCGCGAGGACGAGATGAAGATGCTCAAGGACCTCATCAACCTGCCCCACGGCATCATCATCGTCACGGGGCCCACGGGCTCCGGCAAGACAACGACGCTCTACTCCTGCCTCAACTTCGCCAACGACATCCGCTGGAAGATCATCACGACCGAGGACCCGGTCGAGTACGACCTGGACGGCATCGTCCAGTGCCAGATCAACGACGACATCGGGGTCTCGTACGCGAACCTCCTCCGGAGCATCCTGCGGCAGGACCCGGACACGATCCTGGTCGGCGAGATGCGCGACCTTGAGACGGCGCAGATCGCGGTCGAGGCGGCGCTCACGGGCCACGTCGTCTTCTCCACCCTGCACACGAACGACGCGCCGAGCTCGATCACGCGCGTCCTCGACCTGGGCGTCGAGCCGTTCCTCATCTGCGCGTCGCTCGAGGCGATCGTGGCGCAGCGGCTCGTCCGCCGGATCTGCGTGCACTGCAAGGAGGAGATCCAGCCGACGGAAGAGATGCTCATGGAGCTGGGGCTGCTTCCGACGGACGTGAAGAACAAGAAGTTCTGCTGGGGCCGCGGCTGCCCCAAGTGCAACGGGACCGGCTACAAGGGCCGGCAGGCGATCTTCGAGATCATGCTCATGAACGAGCGGATCAAGCAGCTCGTCATGGGGCATTCGTCCACGGAGCAGATCCGGCACGTCGCGCGCGAGCAGGGGATGCGGACCCTGCGCGAGTCGGGCCTGCTGGCGATCTTCGACGGCCACACGACGATCGAGGAAGTGGTCCGCGAAACGCTGTTCGCCGGGCAGTAGCGGATCGTCGGGATACTTTTTTGGAGCCGATCCGTGGCCTGTGTTAAGATCGGGCGGTCGCTGGATCGCCCTTCGCAAGGAGGAGTCGCATGGCGGGGTTCACCGTCGAGGCGATGGACGGGGCGGGCAAGAAGATCAAGGTCGACGTGGAAGCCGCCTCGGCCAACGAAGCGATCTCGAAGATCAAGGGCCGGGGCTTCAAGCCGGTCAACGTGAAGGAAAAGGCGGCAGCCGGCGGCGTGCTCGCGGGCGCGGCGCCCGGGGCGTCGGGCGAGCACAAGGCGGCGGGCGGCCCCGCGGCGGGCGCGGGCCAGGTCGCCGCGGCGTTCGCCGGCGCGGGCCAGGGCGGCAAGAAGGCGCGCAAGGCCATCTTCATGGGCCGGGTGAAGCACAAGCAGCTCACCCAGTTCACGCAGCAGCTGTCCGTGCTGATGGACGCCGGCCTGCCCGTCGTCCGCAGCCTCAAGATCCTCTCCAACCAGATGCGCCCGAGCCTCCTGAAGAACATCACGTCGGAGGTCGCGGAGGACGTCGAGACCGGCTCGTCCCTCTCCGAGGCCCTGAACAAGCACCCGAAGACGTTCGACAAGCTCTACGTGAACATGGTGAAGGCGGGCGAGGCGGGCGGCGTGCTCGACGTCATCCTGCAGCGCCTCGCGGGCTTCATGGAGCGCATGGAGGCCCTGAAGCG